>CAMWIS010000066.1 GCA_947174375.1 uncultured Bacteroidales bacterium | reverse complement strand
GGGTTCAAACATTAGAAAACATAATACCTATCGATATGACCGAAGAAGTGAAGGCTTGTTTAGGCAAGCAGAAAGAACAGATGGAGGCCGCGTTGGCGCATCTTGAAAAAGAACTGTCGCAGATCCGCGCCGGCAAGGCGTCGCCCAAGATGCTGGAAGGCGTCAAGGTCGATTATTACGGCACGCTTACGCCGCTCGACCAGATTGCCGCCATCAATACGCCCGATGCCAAGCAGATTACGATTCAGCCGTGGGAACGCAATATGATTGCGGCCGTGGAGAAAGCCATCCTGGCCGCCAACCTCGGTTTTACGCCGCAGAACAACGGCGAGCTCATCCGCATCTCGTTGCCGCCGCTCACCGAGGAACGCCGTAAGGAACTCATGAAACGCTGCAAGGGCGAGGGCGAGACGGCCAAGGTGACCATCCGCAACACGCGCCGCGACGCGAACGAGGAAATCAAGAAGCTCGGCAAGAACGGCCTGCCCGAAGACGCGACGAAACAGGCCGAAAAAGACATCCAAGACCAGACCGACAAGTATGTGGGCAAGGTGGATGCGATGCTTTCCGAGAAGGAAAAGGATATCATGACGGTTTAATCCGTGGCTTAAACAAGGGTGCTTATGTTGTTGCCTCATCAATACCCCTACCGCGTGGTGTTGGGCTCCGCCTCGCCGCGGCGTAAGGAACTCATGGAGAAGATGGGCTTCGACTTCGAAGTCCGCGTCAAGGCGACCGACGAGTCGTATCCCGCTTCGTTGCCGCAGGAGGAAGTGGCCGAATACATCGCGGTGAAGAAAGCGGCGGCTTTCAGTTTTGACGAACTGCCGGAGAAGGCCTTGCTCGTCACGGCCGACACCGTGGTGTTGCTCGACGGCCACATCTTCGGCAAGCCGGCCGACCGCGAGGAAGCCGTGCGGATGCTCTACACGCTGTCGGGGCAGACCCACCGCGTCATCACGGGCGTCTGTCTGCGCAGCCGCGAAAAGCAGGAACGCTTCTCGGTGGTGTCGGACGTCACGTTCCGCGTGCTGAGCTTAGAGGAAATCGAATATTACGTCGATAAACTGCAACCCTACGACAAGGCCGGGGCTTACGGCTTGCAGGAATGGATAGGCTATGTGGCGGTGGAGAAGGTCGAAGGCTCTTTCTTCAACGTCATGGGGCTGCCCACCCAGCGGCTGTACCGGGCCATGATGGCGTTCTAAGGCGACCGGGGATATATGAAAGGGAATTGGTTTTTATCGGTAGCGGTTTGGGCCTGCCTTTCGGGCGGGCTGTCCGTGTCGTCCGCCGCGCGGGCGCAGAGCAAGGAGTTCGACTTGCTCAAAAATCTCGAAATCTTCGGTTCTATCTATAAGGAACTCGCGCTCAACTATGTAGATGAGGTTCAGACGGGCGATTTGATGCAGCACGCCGTGGAGGCCATGCTCTCGTCCTTGGATCCCTATACGGTATATATTCCAGAGTCCAACATCGAGGACTACAAAATCATGACGATGGGTCAGTATGGCGGCATCGGCTCGCTGATTCACTGGCGCGACGGGTATGTGTATATAGCCGAACCCTACGAGGGCTTCCCGGCCGACCGCGCGGGCTTGAAGCCCGGCGACAAGATTATCCGGCTCAACGGCGAAGACACGAAGGGGCGCAATGTGGATGAGGTGAGCGCCTTGCTCAAAGGGCAGGCCGGCACGGCCCTGGATTTGGTCGTGGAACGCGAGGGCGTGCGCGACCCCATCAGCGTGCGGCTCATCCGTCAGGAAATCAAAATCGACAATGTGACGTACAGCGGGATGTTGCGCGACCATACGGGCTACATCCGCTTGGACGGCTTTACGCAGGGAGCGGCCAACGAGGTCAAGCAAGCCTTGCTGCAACTCAAGAAAGAGGGGGCGGAACAGCTGATTTTAGACTTGCGTTACAACGGCGGCGGGCTGTTGGACGAGGCCGTTAAAATCGTGAACCTGTTTTGCGACAAGGGGCTGCCGGTGGTCAGCACGCGCGGCAAACAGCCCGATCGCAACCGCACGTTCTATACGACCGACAACCCCGTGGATAACGACATCCCGTTGGCCATCCTCACGTCGCGCGGCACGGCCTCGGCCTCCGAAATCGTGTCGGGCGCGTTGCAGGACTACGACCGCGCCGTCATCATCGGCGAGCGGACGTTCGGCAAGGGCTTGGTACAGAACATCCTGCCGTTGCCCTACAACGCCCAGCTCAAGGTCACGGTATCGAAATACTACATCCCGAGCGGCCGCTGCGTGCAGGCCATCGACTACAGCCGCAAGGACGAGGACGGGCACGCGCCCAAAATCCCCGATTCGCTGCGGACGGCCTTTGAAACCAAGGGCGGGCGCACGGTCTATGACGGCGACGGCATAGAGCCCGACATCGAAATGGTCTATCCGACGATGGGCTATGCGTTGGCCACGCTCGTGACGCGCTACCATATCTTCGACTTCGCCAACGACTACAAGCGGCGGCACGCCGACATCGGCCCGATCGACAGCTTCGCGGTCACGGACGCGCTCTACGACGAATTCCTGCAATTCATGCGTAACCGCGATTACACCTATCAGACGGGCAGCGAGATGCTGCTGGACGAAATGAAAGAGCGGCTGGAGGCCGACAGCTGCATGGATTCGGAAGCCGTTCGGACGGCCTACGGGCAACTCAAACAAGCCGTGGCCGCCACCAAGGAAGGCGACCTGCGGCGCGAGAAACAGGCCATTTCGGAAACCCTGCTCGAAGAAATCGTGTCGCGTTACTATTACCAGAAGGGACGGGCGCAGGCCGAACTGCGGCAGGACGAATGGGTGGAGACGGCCATCGATTTGCTGAACGACCGGACGGAATACCGGCGGATTCTGACCTCCGTATCGCCGACCGAGCCGTCGCCCGAAACCAAATAAACCAACCGCTATGGAACGTAAACCGTCGCGCCCCGTGCAAATCCTGCTGTATATAGGCTTGGCCTTGGGCTTGGTGCTGTTGCTGCGGCTGGCGTTCGGCGGCTTGACCGGCTCGGGCGAACGGATGCAGGCCAAACGCGCGGCGGAAACCGATAAAATTGATGTTATGAACCTTGCTTTTATGCAGCGCGCCATCGAACTGGCGGAGCAAAATATCCGGCAGGGCGGCGGCCCGTTCGCGGCGGTCATCGTCAAGGACGGCCGCATTGTGGCCGAAACCGGCAATACGGTGACCAAAAGCCTTGACCCCACGGCGCACGCCGAGGTGAACGCCATCCGCGAGGCTTGCCGTCGGTTGCAGACGTTCGAACTGAGCGGCTGCGAGATTTATTCGAGCTGTGAGCCGTGTCCCATGTGCATGGCCGCCATCTATTGGGCGCGTCTCGATAAGCTGTATTTCGCGGCCACGCGGCAAGACGCGGCGGCGGCCGGCTTCGACGACGATTTTCTGTATAAGGAAGTGCCTTTGGCCTGCGGCGAGCGCAGCCTGCCCTGTGTCAACATCATGGCCGACGAGGGCAAGCAGCCGTTTGCGGCCTGGGCGCGCTACGAAGAAAAAATACCCTATTGATTCCATCTGCATCATGAGCACGACCCCCATCATAGACGTACAGGAAGTGACCAAGCTCTACGGGACGCAGAAAGCGCTCGACGGGGTGTCGTTTGCGGTGGAGGAACCGGGCGTGGTCGGGCTGTTGGGCCCCAACGGCGCGGGCAAATCCACGCTGATGAAGATTCTGTGCGGCTACCTCTCGCCCTCCGCCGGGCGGGCTTCGGTCTGCGGCTTCGATACGTGCACGCAGGCTATGGCGGTGCGGCGGCGCGTGGGCTATCTGCCCGAACACAACCCGCTTTACGAAGATATGTACGTGCGGGAGTATTTGACGTTTACGGGCGAACTCTACGGCCTTGACCGCCTCAAACCGCGCGTGGAGGCCGTGTTGGAGCAGGTGGGCTTCGGCGGCGAGTCGCACAAGCGCATCGGGGCCTTGTCGAAGGGCTACCGGCAGCGCGTCGGCCTGGCGCAGGCCCTGTTGCCGGATCCGGACGTGCTGATTTTGGATGAACCGACCACGGGGCTCGACCCCAACCAAATAGAGGAAATCCGCGTGTTGCTCCGGCAGATGGGGCAGCGCAAGACCTTGATCCTCTCCACGCACATCATGCAGGAGGCGCAGGCGGTCTGCGGGCGCATCATCCTGCTCAACAAGGGACACCGCGTGGCCGACGCGCCCACGCATCAGCTGCTGCAAGGGCAGGGCGGCGCGTGCCTGCAGGTCGAATTTGCGGCGCCTTTGGATGCCATGCACCGGGAGGCCTTGGAAAACCTGCCGTTTGTGGCGCGCGTAGCGGGCGAGGGCACGGTCTATCGGTTGCACCTTAAGCCGGAGGCGGAAGCCGCCCCCGCCGCCGACCCACGCGCCGCCCTGTTCCAATGGGCCGTGTCGGGCGGCCTCACCATCGTGACGCTGCGGCAGGACGCCGACAGCCTTGAAGACGTCTTCCATTCACTCACCCAAAATACCCCGTCCGGCCTATGACCTTTTTGGAACCGCACGAACTCCCGTTGCAGAACGAACGGCTGTTGCCGATGCCGGACGCGCCCGTCTATGATACGGAGCTCTACCTGCTGGCGGCCCTGTTGCTGTACGCCTATCTGCTGTACAAGACGGCGCCGCGCTTGTTGGCCTACTTCCGTTTCCTGTTCGACTGGCGTTCGCTGGACAAGGTGTCGGCGGGGCGGCAGAGCCTGCTGGCCGGCCATCAGACGTTCTACGGCTTCTGTCTCATCGCGGCCAGCTTCGTCACGTTCAGCCTCTATCTCTACCAGTGGGCGGCGCATCCCGGGCTGACGGCGCGTTATATCGGCCAGTTGCCCGGCTGGCTCACGGGTACGGAGGGCGAGGTGCTGGCGCGGCTGTTCGTCTTCGTGACGGCCGTGTTCGTGTGCAAGTGGCTGTTGTTCTACGGTATATCCGCGCTGTTCAAGGAAGGGGCTTTCGGCTCGGCGGCGGTTCGCTTGGAAACGGGCTACCTGTTTTTCTGGGTGCTGTGGGCGTTGCCGCTGCTGTTGGTCTCGTTCGGGCTGCCGCACCTGTTGCCGTTCGTGCTGCCGGTGCTCACCGCCGCCTATGTCTTGATACTGCTGTTCCGTTGGTTCAAGATGCTGGTGCTGAGCCGTCAGTTGAGCCGATTTTCTTACCTCCATATTTTTTCGTACCTTTGCGCCCTTGAAATCTTGCCTTTTTTGTGCTTTTACAAGCTTATGGGTATTGTAATCGCCTAAGGACGAAAGCATTAGGAGTATGCTGAAAATAAAGAACGTATTGGTCTCGCAACCGGCTCCGGCCGATTACGAAAAATCGCCATACAAACAGTTAGCGTCCAAGTTCGGCCTTAAAATCGTTTTCCGCAAATTCATCAAGGTGGAAGGCATTACCGCGACGGAATTCCGAAAGAATAAAATCAGCCTGTTGGATTATACGGCCATCATTTTCACGAGCCGCAACGCCGTCGATCATTTTTTCCGCATGGCCAAGGAAATGCGCGTCACGATTCCCATCACGATGAAATACTTCTGCAGCTCGGAAACCACGGCTTTCTACCTGCAGAACTACATCCAATACCGTAAGCGTAAGATTTTCTACGGCAAACAGACGCTCAGCGACCTTATCCAGCTCATCGGCCGCCACAAGGAAGAAAACTACCTGTTGCCGTGCTCGGAGGAGAGCGGTTCCGAATTGCCCAACGCCCTGACCAAAGTGCGCGTCAAATTCACCAAGGCGCCGCTGTTCCGCACGGTGCCCGAAAAAATCGCCTCGGAAATCGACATCAACGACTACGACCTGCTCGCGTTTTTCAGCCCCATCGGCATCCGTTCGCTCAAAAAGAACTATCCCAAGTTCAAACAGGGCAAGGTGTTGATTGCGGCCTACGGCGACACGGTGTGCAGCGCGGTGGAGGAAGCCGGCTTCCACGTCAATATCGCGGCGCCCACCGAAACGGCCTCGTCCATGAACCAGGCCATCGAACAGTTCCTGACCGACTACTACAAGGCGGGCGGCGATTTGGAGAAGATGCCGGCCAAATACAAGTACGTGCCCAAGCCCAAGGAAGCCGCCGCGTCCGAAAAGGAACCGGCCGCGAATGGACGCACCAAGGCCGAGGGCGCGGATGCCGTGGCGGAACGCACCTCGCGCGGCAGCAGCCGCACGGCGGCGGGCGGTGCCGAAAAGCGGCAGAAGGTGTCGTTGCACGGCAAGACGATAGAGGTCAAGGTGGCGGCCAACCGCGCGGCGGCTTTGGCGGTCATGGAAAAGAAGAAAAAGAAATAGATGCCTGCGCTCGGGAAAGCGGAACGCCTTTACCGGCAACGTACCGTTTCCGCTCTTTTTGCGCGGGGCAGGCGTTATAGAATATCGGGCGGCGCCTATATGCTCAAGGTCTGCGCCCTGTGGTGCGACCCCACCGGATTGGACGAGCGGCCCACGCCGGTCAAGGTCATGTTTTCAGCCCCCAAATCTTCGTTCAAGCACGCGGTGGACCGTAACCGGTTCAAACGGCTGATGCGGGAGAGTTTCAGGGCGCGCAAGGCGCAGTGGACGGCTTTGGCCGCAGCCGGGCCGGCGGCGGAAGGGGCGTCGGTGTTGCTCGTGGCGTTTATTTTTACGAAAATCGGCAAAACGCCGGACGGCTTCGTGTTGAAGCAACCGGATATGCAGGTATATATAGACAGGGCGGCCGAAAAGCTGGCCAAGATAGCGGCGGGGGAGCGTGCCAAGCCGTCCGCCAAACGGGAGGTTCGGGATGCGGGCGTCTGACCACCGGCTGCAAGCGGGCGTGCGTCTGATGCTCAAACCCTTGGGCTGGCTGATGCTGTTGCTCATCCGGTTTTACCAATGCGCCGTCTCGCCCTGGTTCCCGGCGGCCTGCCGCTTTACGCCCACCTGCTCGCAGTACGCGCTGGAGGCCGTAAAGAAATACGGGCCGCTGAAAGGCGGCTGGCTCACCGTCAAACGCTTGGCGCGTTGCCATCCGTGGGGCGGTTCGGGCTACGACCCCGTGCCATAAATTTGAAAACCTTTTAACGATGAAACTCAAAGATATTTTTTATCCGCAGATTCTGACGAGCCTTAAAGACTACAACCGTCAGGATTTCCAAAAAGACTTGCTCTCCGGCATCATCGTGGGCATCGTGGCCCTGCCGATGGCCATCGCGTTCGGTATCGCGTCGGGCGTCACGCCCGAACAGGGCTTGATTACGGCCATCGTGGCCGGCTTCCTGATTTCGCTCTTGGGCGGCAGCACGGTGCAGATCGGCGGCCCCACGGGCGCGTTCATCGTCATCGTGGCCGGCGTCGTGGCCAAGTACGGCATCGCGGGCCTGACCATCGCCACGCTCTTGGCCGGCGTGCTGCTCGTGGTCATGGGCCTGCTCAAACTCGGCGACGTCATCAAGTTCATCCCTTATCCCGTCGTGGTCGGCTTTACGGGCGGTATCGCGGTGGTCATCTTCTCCACGCAGATGAACGACTTTTTCGGCCTGGGCATCGAATCGGTGCCGTCGGCCTTCCACGAGAAATGGATTTGCTATTTCCAGAATATCGACAAAATCAACTGGTACGCCACGGGCATCGCGGTGGCCACGGTCTTGATACACTTTCTGTGGCGCAAGGTCAGCAAGACGATTCCGCCCGCGCTCATCGCCATCATCCTGGCGACGGTGGCCGTGCAGATTTTCGATATGCCGGTGGAGACCATCGGCTCGCGTTTCGGCGAGATGAAGACGAGCCTGCCCGCGCCCTCGTGGCCGGACTTGAGCTTCGACGACATCCGCGCCCTGTTGCCGGTGGCGTTCACCATCGCCATGCTGGGCGCCATTGAGTCGCTGTTGTCGGCTATGGTGGCCGACGGTGCCACGGGCAAGCAGCACCACTCCAATACGGAACTCGTGGCGCAAGGGGTGGCCAACCTCGTCACGCCGCTTTTCGGCGGTATTCCCGCCACGGGGGCCATCGCCCGCACGATGACCAACATCCGTAACGGCGGCCGTACGCCCGTCGCCGGCATCATCCATGCGTTCGTGCTGTTGCTCATCCTGCTCTTCTTCGGCAAATGGGCCAAAATGATACCCATGTCGTGTCTGGCCGGCGTGTTGGTCGTCATCGCCTACAACATGAGTGAATGGCGTTCGTTCCGCGGCCTGTTCCGCAACGCGCGTCCCGAAGTGGCGGTGCTGTTGACCACGTTCTTCCTGACCGTCATCTTCGACCTGACGATTGCCATCGAAATCGGCCTCGTGTTAGCCTTGTTCCTGTTCGTGCGCCGTATCTCCAAAACCTCCGAGATACAGATTTTCCACAACCAGGTGGCCCCGTCGGTCTTGGACGCGCACGACAACCGCTCCATCCCTGAGGGCGTCGATATCTTCCGCATCAACGGCCCGTTCTTCTTCGGGGTGGCCAACAAGTTCGACGAAGCCAACAAGCTCGTGCAGCGGAGCCCCAAGGTGCGGATCGTGGATTTGCAGCCCGTGCCCTTCATGGACGCTTCGGGCCTGCGCAACCTCGATAACTTCTGCCGCAAGTGCCAGGCCGCGAAGATCCGCATCATCTTCGCCGGCGCCAACCCCAGCGTCAAGGCGGCCCTGATGAGCAGCCCGCTCTACGCCCAAATCGGCGAGACCAACTTCTACGAAACCGTGGAGGCGGCCGTGGCGGCGCAGCAGCCGCAGGAGGCGTAGGGC
>CAMWIS010000065.1 GCA_947174375.1 uncultured Bacteroidales bacterium | reverse complement strand
AAAGGTTATTTAACAACCTTTATATTCTCACCGCAGTCCTCTACAATCTTCTTGTAGTACCAATCGGGGTAGGACGGTTGGTCGGGGAACTCGATGCGGCCCTCGCCGTATTCGGTCGTCTTGAAGCGGCCGTTTTCGTCCACCTTCTTGATGTTGCCGTCGATGTATTTCACCAACAGGTATTCATCCAAGTTCTTCCAGGCCTTGAACATCTCGTCGGCGCAAGCCAGCGAGAAGGCCGTCGCCACTTCCGACAGTTTGGCGGCATCGGTTTCGTTGGCGTATTTGGCGTCGTTTTCCGCTACCTTGGCTTGGAAGTCGTTTTCCAAGGCCGACTGCACTTTCTGTACGTCCTTGATCATGTCGGCGTAACGGCTATATACGAAGTTGGTCACGCGGTTGAACAGCCAGAACGCCGAGGTGGGCGAGTATTCGGCCATATTGCCGTTGCCCACGCGGAAGCATTCGGGAATTTCCTTGATGCCGCAGTACATCGGCACGTAGCACGTCGAATACGTGTCGTCCACGCCGAACCACAGGATGCCGCCGATGGCGTTGGGCAGGTTGGCACGGCTCTGCGACACGAACGAGAAGCCGGTCTGCTGCGTGGCCGTGGCGCGTTCGTGGATGTATTCCTGACCGTCAATCTCGAAGCCCATCGGACGCCAGCGGTAAGGGCAGGCGTAGGGGCCCGCGCCCAAATCCTTGCTCATGTCCATAGACGTGCCTTCGTAGTGGTCGCGCATGAAGTCGAAGACGTCGTTGAGCGTCAGTTCGCGGTTCGGCTTAATCCACAGCGGCATACGGTGGGCGGGGTTCTCGCCGCGCGCATAGTCTTCGTATTCGCGTACCGCGTCCGGGTTGGCCTTCATGAAACCGGCCCAAACCCGCGCTTCGCAGCCGCGCATCCCCGAGAACGTCAAGGGGGCGTAAACGTCGCTGAAACTGAAGTCGGCGAAGCTGCCGTCGTAGATGCCGATGGCCTTGGCGTAATCCACTACATCGTAAGCGTATATACATTCAAGGCCGGGCAGGTTCAGTTTCTTGGCCAAATCTTTGGACGTAATGGAGGTTTTGCCGTCGGCCGGCTTGATTTTCGTGATACGCGCCTGGTTGGCGTGGCCCGAAATGTAGCCGTCGGGAATGCGGTAGGCTACCCATACGGCGCCGTTGGAACTGCGCTTGGAATCTACGTTGCCGTTCTTGTCCAAAATTTTCTTGCCCTTGCCGATGAGTTCCATAATCCACACTTCGTTGGGGTCGGCGATGGAGAAGCTTTCGCCCTCCGACGCGTAGCCGTAGGTGTCCATGAGGTCGCTGATGGTGCGGATGGCTTCACGCGCCGTTTTGGAACGCTGCAACGCAATGTAAATCAGGCTGCCGTAGTCCATGATGCCGTCCGGGTGCCACAGTTCTTCGCGGCCGCCGTAGGTGGTTTCGCCGATGACTACTTGAAATTCGTTCATATTGCCGACTACCGCGTAGGTCTGGCGCGCTTGCTTGATTTGGCCGAGCTTACGGCCGGTGTCCCATTCGTATATATCCAACATCGCGCCTTCCGGATAGGTGGCCGCCGGGAAGTAGTAGAGTTCGCCGTACAGCACGTGCGAGTCGGCGGCGTACGAAATCATCGTCGCTTTGTCTTTCGACGCGCCCTTGGTTACAAGGAAGTTGGTGCAGGCTTGCAGGCTTTGGCCCGCGCCCAAAGCTCCCGCCAGCAGCAGAAGCCCCCATTTGGTCAGTTTTTTCATTACTATATAGTATTTAGTTTTTTACTTCTTGAATACCAAGGCTACGGCGGCGAAGACCAACACCAGCGCCAGGGCGTGGTTCCAACGTAGGTTTTCCTTGAAAAGCAGGGCCGAGAAAACGACGAAAACCAACAGCGTGATGGCTTCCTGAATGATTTTAAGCTGATAGAGTGTGAAAGGGCCGCCGTTACCCTTGAAGCCGAGGCGGTTGGCGGGCACCTGACAGCAATATTCGAAAAAGGCGATGCCCCAACTGAGCAGAATCAACAGCACGAGCGGCGTGGGGGAAGCCGCCTTGTCGGTATTGGCCACGGCATCGGCCGCCGGCTTACCCCACTTCAAGTGCCCGTACCATGCAAACGTCATGAAGATGTTGGAACACAACAAAAGCAGTATCGTGGAAAGTCCTCTCATTTCAACGCTACGAGCAGCGCGTTCTTCGGCACGCTTTCGCCCACCTTCACCGCTATTTTATCCACCACGCCGCTTACGGGCGCCAGCAGTTCGTTGTTCATCTTCATGGCGTCCAATACAAGCAGTTTGTCGCCCTTTTCCACGCGGTCGCCCGGCGCTACAAAGAATTTACGCACCGTGCCCGGCATGAACGCCAGTACGTGATGCGGATTCTTCGGCACGTAAGGCTTTTGGTTCTTATATTTGGCCGGCAACGTGGTCTTGTATATCGACCCGCCTATCTCGAGGCTTTCCGCCACGATATCCGCTTCGTTCGCCTCCACGGCCGCCGGTTTTTGTTCCTTTTTTGACATAACTTTATGATAGGGTTAGTGTTCATGGCTTCTTTCCTCACGGGGCACGGTGCGGCCACCCGCCGGGCGCCGCATCCGTCTCCCGCGCCGTCTGTTAAAACGGCGGAATGCCATGCTTGCGGTCGGGTACGGCCTCCGATTTGTTGTGCGAGATATCGAGCGCGTGGATGACGAACGACCGCGTCTGTTCGGGCGCGATAACGGCGTCAACGTAGCCGTAAGCCGCCGCCACGTAAGGATTAGCGAACTTCTCCTTGTATTCCTCGATTTTCTGCTGCCGCATCTTCTCCTGGTCTTCGGCCTCCATGATTTCCTTGCGGAAGATGATGTTGGCCGCGCCTTCCGAACCCATAACGGCGATTTCGGCCGTGGGCCACGCAAACACGAAGTCGGCGCGCAGGTGGCTCGAACACATCGCGATATAGCCGCCGCCGTAGGCTTTTCTCAGGATAACCGTAATCTTGGGTACCGTCGCTTCCGAATAGGCGTACAGAATCTTGGCGCCGTGACGGATAACGCCCGCGTGTTCCTGATCCACGCCCGGCAGGTAGCCCGGCAAATCGACGAGCGTGACGAGCGGAATGTTGAACGCGTCGCAGTAGCGGATGAAGCGCGCGCACTTGTCGGAGCTGTCCACGTCCAAAACGCCGGCCATGACGAGGGGCTGGTTGGCCACGAAGCCCACCGTCTGCCCGTCCATACGGCCGAAGCCCACCACGATGTTGGCGGCGAACAGGGCCTGCACTTCCAAAAATTCGGAGTCGTCCACAATGGCCTTGATGATATTGCGCACGTCGTAAGGCTTGCGCGGGTCGGAGGGCACGATGCTATTGATTTTGAACGTCTTTTGCGGCAACTTGGGCGTAAAGGCGTCGGCCTTCTTCGTATTGTTCCAAGGCACGAAGCTTACGAGCGACTTGATTTGTTCAAAGCATTCCTGTTCGCTTTCGGCAAAGAAATGCGCGTTGCCCGTAATTTCGGCGTGCGTCCGCGCACCGCCCAGGTCTTCCTGCGAAATCTCTTCGCCCAGCACCGACTTGATGACGTCGGGGCCCGTGATGAACATCTTGGAAATCTTATCCACCACAAACACGAAGTCGGTCAACGCGGGCGAATAGACCGCACCGCCGGCGCAGGGGCCCAAAATGACGGAAATCTGCGGGATGACGCCCGAAGCCTGCGTATTGCGGTAGAAAATCTCACCGTAGCCGGCCAAGGCGTTCACACCTTCTTGGATACGCGCGCCACCGGAGTCGTTGATGCCGATGATGGGCACCTTCAGCTTCATCGCATGATCCATGATCTTGCAGATTTTCTTGGCGTGCATATAGCCGAGCGAACCGCCGGCCACCGTAAAGTCCTGCGCGTAGATGCAGACAGGATAGTTATTGATGGTACCCGTACCCGTTACGACGCCGTCGCCGGGCAGATACTTTTTGTCCATGCCGAAATCCTTGCCGGAGTGTTCCACGAACAAGTCGTATTCATGGAAACTTCCCGGATCCAGAATGGCAAGAATACGTTCACGCGCCGTCAGTTTACCGCCGGCTTTCTGTTTTTCAATCGCTTTGGAGCCACCGCCCGACAAAGCGTTTTCCATACGTGTCCGCAAGTCAGTTGTCTTTTCTTTAATCGACATAAAGGCTTGTTTTTTAGTTTTTTATTTTTGCGCCCCCTGTCAAGGGCAAAACGAAGATAGCACTTTTTTTCGGTTTGGCCTTTATGCCGCTTGCCGGCTTTGTTAAAATTTGTTAAATCCGACCGCGGGACGCCCGCCGTTTAGCCCGAAACGACGGCGTTCTACAAATTTCCAAATCCGTTTTCGGGGGAAATCATCATTTTTTTAACATTTTTTAACATTTCGTTTGGCACTATGATTTTTTTATCTTATTTTTGTGCCGTTGTAAAAGGTGGATTTTGAGGAAAAGACACCTTGCGATGACGGAATAACCATTTAAAATATTTTAAATACCATGAAAAAAGTAATGTTTGTTTTGGCTGTAGCCAGCATGTTCGCTCTCTGCAGCTGCAAAAGCAACCAGCCGGCTGAAGAAGTAGAAGCCGTTGAAACGGAAGTTGTAGCTGAAGAAGGCGTATGCCCGGATGCTGCTGAAGTTGAAGAAGCTCCCGTTGCTGAAGAAGTTGTAGTAGCTGAATAATTTTAGTCACTACATAAAAAAAGCGGCTCTGCGAAAGTGGAGCCGCTTTTTTGTTGCCCCCGGTCGGGGGGCTTTCAATCCCGTGCGGCCTGCGCCGCGTCTTCCGCCAACTGTTTCTTCAAGGCCGCCACATCCGCAAAGCGGCGCTCCTCGCGCAGTTTCCGTTTCAGCGTCACGTGCAGCGTCTTTCCGTACAAGTCGCCCGAAAAATCCAACAGATGCGCTTCAATCGTGCATACCTTGCCCGCAAAGGTCGGGCGGTGACCGATATTGAGCATGGCGCGGTAGGTCTCCGGCCGTCCCGCCATACGGACGTCGGCGGCATAGACGCCCCTTTCCAGGCCCAATGCCGCCGCATCCACATCAATGTTGGCCGTGGGGAAGCCTAAGGTACGCCCTATCCGCTCGCCCGCCACGACCTTGCCGCTGAAAGTTTGCAATTCCCGCACGGTTGCCGCTTATTCCGTTACCAAGCCGTAAGGCATACGGGCCCAAACCACCATGCCGTTGGCTTTCTTTACGTCGTTGACCGTCCGGTAGAGCAAGGAAGCTTCCGGGCCGACCTCTTCGGTCAGCGTGCGCATCACCTTGTCGGCGCGCATCTCCGTCAGGCTTTCCAGCACCATTTCGTAGGTCGATTTCTGCTTCGGATATTCGGTCACCTTGTATTTTTCCAAACCGGCCTTGTCCGCCGCGTAGGCGATGGCGTCTTCCAAGCCGCCCAGCTCGTCCACGAGGCCCACGCGCAGACCGTCCGTGCCGCTCCATACGCGGCCCTGGCCGATGCTGTCAACCGCCGCCGTACTCATGCCGCGGCCTTTCGCCACCTTGGCTATGAAGCCGGCGTATATATTTTCGACGCCGCTTTGCTGCAGTTCCCGTTCAGCCGGCGTCATGGCCCGCATCAACGAGGGCGAGCCGGCATAGGGATGCGTCTTTACGCCGTCGGCATGAACGCCGATGCGGTGCATCGTCTTGCCCACGTTCGGAATCATGCCGAATACGCCGATCGAACCCGTCAGCGTGGTGGGCTGCGCGAAGATACGGTCGGCCGCGCAGGAGATATAATAGCCGCCCGAAGCCGCATACGAGCCGAACGAGGCCACCAAGGTTTTTTGGGCCTTGGCGTTCAGTACCTCGTGGTAGATGATGTCGCTCGTCAGCACCGAACCGCCGGGCGAGTTCACACGCAACACGATGGCTTTGACTTTTTCATCGGCGGCGGCTTCTTTCAACGCCTTCACGATATTTTCCGTGCCGATTTCCGTTTCATTGCCCTTGCCCGTGCCGATTTCGCCGTTGGCGTAGATGACGGCGATTTTGTCGGTCGTCTTTACCATCGGTTCGGGGATAGCGGCGTAGTCGGCGAGGGAAATCATATTCAGGTCGTCTTCCTTCTCTACCTCCATCTTGTCAAGCAGGATGGCCGTAAAGCCGGCCTCCGGCGTCACGAGGTCAATCATGCCGTGCGCCAACGCCTGTTCGGGGAACATCCCATAGACTTCGGAAGCCGCTTCGTCCACCGCCGCGCGGCTCAGGTTGCGGCCCGCGGCCACATCCTCGGCGATGCGGTTCCACATCGAATGCGCCAGACGTTCGTATTGCTCGCGGTTGGCCGGGCTCATCTCGTTTTGGATATACGGTTCCACCGCGCTCTTGAACTTGCCGTGACGCAGAATCTGCATATCCACGCCTATTTTATGGAGCAGTTCCTTGAAAAACAGGATATTCATGCTGATACCTCGGAAATCGACCGAGCCTTCCGGCTGCAAGGCGATGGTGTCGGCCACCGTCGCGAGCCAGTAAGGGTTCTGTGCGTATATATCGGCGTAGGCGTAGATAAACTTGCCGCTTTCCTTGAAGTCGGCCAAAGCCGTGCGCAGTTCCTCCGTATTGGCCGCCGAAATGGCCGTGCCCAAACCCGGACGGAACACGATGCCCTGGATTTGGTCGTCCGTCTTGGCGCGGCGGATGGCCTTGAGAAGCGTATTCAAGTCGGTCGGCTTGTTCGTGCCGCCGGACTTGAGGTAATTCACCGGGTTGTTGCTCACCCGTTCGGCCACGCCCGTGGCCAGTTCCACCTTCAAGATGGTCGGCTCTTTGAGGGGCGGATGCGTTTCATCGCCCAAAGAAGCCATCACGCCGCCCACAACCGCCAGCATGATGAACATCCACAACAGCGCGAACAACAGGAATCCAACCATGGATCCGAACACGATTTTAAAAAAGCTTTTCATGATATAAAAGGTATTAAAGGTCGGTCTTATTAGACGCGCAAAGGTAGCGAAAAATTACCGTTTTGATAAAAAAGATTGCAGTACCGGCACGAAGCCGTCCTCGATGCAGGCCGGGATATATTCCACGCGGCAACGTTCGCAAAGCCGCCGCAGGGCCGTTTGCCGCTCCGTTTGCCGTTCCACATAGGCCTCGCGGATGTGGTGCGGGTTGACGCGCACTTCCTCGCCCGTTTCCATATCCACAAAGCGGTGGGGGCGGTTCTCGTAACGCAGTTCCGCTTCCTTCTCGCGGCTCTGCACGTGAAACAGCAATACCTCGTGCTGGCGGTAGCGCAGATGCTGCAAGGCGGCCGTCAGCCCGGCCGCGTCGTCCGCCGCCCGGTCGAACATATCCGTAAAGACCACCACCATCGAACGCTTGTGCATCTTCTCGGCCAGCAGGTGCAGCACCGGCGTGATGTCGGTCGTCTGCCGGTAGGTCGGCTTGCCCGCTTGGCCGTACCAATACGACAGCCGCTCCATCAGATAGTGCCAATGCACCGCGCCCGACTTGCATTCCGACGCAAACGTCAGCTCGTCCGAAAACGCGTTCAGGCTGATGGCATCCCGCTGTTTGTAAAGCAGATAACTCAGCGAGGCCGCCGCGCCGATGGCAAAGCGCAGTTTGTTGACCCCCTCCGCCACCGTGTCGGCGGGCGGAAAGTACATCGACGACGACTGATCCAACAGCAAGTGACAGCGCATATTCGTCTCCTCACTGTATTTCTTCGTGAAGAGACGGTCGGTGCGCGCATACAGCCGCCAGTCCACGTGCCGCGTGTCCTCGCCCGTATTGTAGGGTCGGTGTTCGGCGAATTCCACCGAAAAGCCGTGGAACGGGCTTTGATGCAGGCCCGTCAAAAAGCCTTCCACCACCGCCTTGGCCAGCAACTCCAAGTTGCCGAGCCCGTTTTGCAGATAGGGGATGAACGTCTTTTCCATGTTCGACTGCCGGATGCGTTGCAAGAAAAAAGGCAATACGCCTGACGACCTATTGCCTTTTCCCGATGCCGTATGGCATGAAGCGCGCGACTTACAGCTGCGCGTCCAGTTTGCTTACCAAATCGCTCTTGGACGTCTTGCCGACCTGTTTGTCAACCACTTCGCCGTTCTTGATGAACAGAATCGTCGGAATGTTGCGGATGCCGTATTTCTTCGTCACGGCGGGGCATTCATCCACATTGACCTTGCCTACGACGGCTTTGCCCTGGTATTCGTTGGCGATTTCCTCAATCGAGGGGCCGAGCGCCAAGCAGGGACCGCACCACTGCGCCCAAAAATCCACCATCGCCACTTTGTCCGATTTCAATACCAATTCTTCGAAATTGGCATCCGTAAATGTTTGTGCCATAATTGTATAGTATTTAAATGTTTCTAATTCCGCCTATCGGGCCGCAGCGTATTTCGTGCGGCATACAAAGATAAGCATAAAAGCCGAATTAGAAAAACCGACCGCCGGCCATCACTTGACACCGGCCATAAAATCGAAAAAAATAAATAATACAAAATATTGGATTTTTCTGATTTCGATAAATAATTGACAAAATATTTTTATATGGATGATTATGTTTAAAAAAATTCAAATAAAATAAATTATTTATATCAGGAAATTTCGTGCAAGCCGATCGCAAAAGCCAAGATTACTTGGGCTATGCCGAGGCGCAGCCGAACTTCTTAAATATTTTTAAGACTTTCCCTTCGATAAAACCTGAGTCTGAACGTATATGATATAAGAATAAATAGCCTACCCATGTACCACAACCCTGACAAACACCCCGA
>CAMWIS010000064.1 GCA_947174375.1 uncultured Bacteroidales bacterium | reverse complement strand
TTGTCAAAGCGCGGCGGATAGCGTATCTTTGCAATCTATGTTTGGCATGAACCGACTTTTTCGCAAGCAGGCGCCGCGGTACGAGAAAATCCGCCTGTCCCGGGCGCGGAGCGGCAACCGTTACTATAGGTTGCTGAATGTGTTTTTGTTTACGGTCGTCGGCTTTTTTTCCTATTATTTCATCCTGTTTTCGACCGAATGGTGGCAACTGTTCGAATCGGAGCATACGATGTTCCTGTTCGGCTTGGGCGTCGTGGTGTCGTTCGATGTGTTGTGCGGCTTAATCCTGTGGCTCAACTCGGTCATCAACACGCATTATCCGTTCGCCTATCAGGGCGTGGGGCGTATGTTCGTGTTCTTCATCCTGGTGGCGGGCTTTCTCGTATTGTATAATTATAGTATATACGATTTGTTGCTGCGTCTTTTCCACGATACGCCCGACTTGAACATGGGGCGCGAGAACTGGATGCGCCTGGCCTTGATTTCGCTCATCGACCTGCTCATGCTCTGCCTGATATTGCTCAACCAAAGCGCCCGCTATACGCTCAGGATTTACCGCGAGGCCGAACAGTTGCGGCAGAACCGCTCGCAGACGGAACTGCGCGCGTTGCAGGCGCAGCTCAACCCGCATTTTCTGTTCAACAGCCTCAATACGTTGCTGTCCGAAATCGAATACGACCCCGACAACGCCAAGGTCTTTACCACGCGCTTGGCCGAGGTGTATCGCTATATCCTGCAGGTACAGGACAAGGAGACGGTGCCGCTCGTGGACGAGATGGAGTTCATGCGCGCCTATCTCTATCTGCATCAGGTGCGCATCGGGCACGGCCTCAAATTCGAGACGCGGATTCTGCCGGAGGGTACGCCCATGTACGGCTTGCGCGACAAACGCATCCTGCCGCTGGCCTTGCAACTGTTGGTCGAGAATATATTGAAACACAATACGGTGAGCGCACGCCGCCCGCTGTCCGCCGTGCTGACGGTGGATGCGGCCGCCAATACGGTGACGGTGGAGAACGAAATCCGTCTCAAGAAAAACGTCAAATCGTCGGGTTACGGCCTCAAGAACCTGGCCGAACGTTACCGGCTTTCGGGCGGCTACGAAATGGTGGTGGAGCGGAGCGTAAACAGGTTCAAGGTGCGGTTACCGCTGTTTGAAGATTGAAAGGAATCGGGATATGACGACGAATGCGGCCCACGCGGCCAAGCCGGAGGAAAGTCCGGAAAAGAAATCGGTGCGGGTTTGGCTCGTGGAAGACGAGGAACCCGCCGCCCGTCTGTTGAAGCGCATGATATTGAAGCTGCGGCCGGACTGGCAGGTGGAACACGTGGCCACCTCCAACGAGGAGGCCGAGGCTTATTTCAAAGAACAGCCGCAACAGCCGGACGTCTTGTTTTTGGATGTGGAACTCTCGGACGGCAACTCGTTCGAATTCATCGAGAAGGTGAAGCCGGAGAGCATGATTGTGTTTGTGACGGCCTACGACGAGTTTGCGTTGCGCGCCTTTTCGGTCAACAGCATCGACTACCTGCTTAAGCCGGTGAGCGTGGAACGCTTGCGCGCCACAATCGAGAAATACGAACGGCTTTCGACGGCCTATATCCGGGACGTGAGCCGTCTCCGCAACTGGAAAGAGGTGTCCGAGAACGCGAACGGCCCCGAGAAACGTTACCGGACGCGCTTCCTCATCGAACACGGCAACCAGCTGGAGACGCTGCACGTGGAGGACATCGCGTATTTCTTCAGCGAGAACAAGATTTGCTACGCGCAGACGTTCAACGACGGTAACTTCGTGCTGGACGCCTCGTTAGACCGTTTGGGCGAGGAGTTGAACCCCGACCGGTTCTTCCGCGCCACGCGGCAGGTGCTGGTCTGCCCCAAGGCGATTACGAAAATAGAGAATTATTTTCAGGGCAAGGTGGCCATCTATACGCAGCCGCCTTACAAGGAACAGATTTTGGTCAGCAAGGAGAAGGCCGAAGCTTTCCGCAAATGGTTGAAATATTAAGGTATGGGACGGATGGTAAGGAAGGGATGGCGGGCCGTGGCCTTAGGGGCGGCGCTCCTGAGTGGCGGTGTGGCTTCGGCGGCGGATTGGCGGCCGGCCGACACGCTGCGGCTGCGGCAGACCGTTGAATATATCGCGTCGGAACGCATGGCGGGCCGGCTCACGGGCTCGGCGGGCGACAGCCTGACGGCCGACTACATTGCAAGCCGCTTTGCCGAGGGCGGGCTCATGGCCTTGGAGAACGGCCAGGCGTATAGGGCGGGGATGCCGCCGCAACAGGTGTTCTGGCAACCCTACCGGATGCGGGCTTCGTGGGGCGACAGCCTTTCGACGCGCAACGTCGTGGGCCTGGTGCAGGGTACCGACGCCGCCTTGCAGCACCGTTACATCGTGGTGGGCGCGCATTTCGACCATTTGGGGCTGGGCGACAAGGCCGGCTCGTTGCGCCCGAATCCGCCCGCCGTGCACTACGGGGCGGACGACAACGCGAGCGGTGTGGCCGCGCTCTTGGAGTTGGCCGACTATTTCGCGGCGCATCCGGTGGCGCGCACGCTGGTGTTCGTGGCGTTCAGCGGCGAGGAAATCGGGCTGTGCGGCTCCACCTATTTCGTCGAGCACCTGCCGGTGCCGCAGGAACGGATAGACCTGATGATCAATATGGATATGTTAGGCGGATTACGCGATACCGTCTTTACGGTGTCGGGGGCCGGCACGGCGCGGGAGGCCGCCGGCGTTTTGGCGGACGTGGGCGAGGGCAGCGGGCTGCAGGTAAATACCATCGCCGGCGGCCATGGGCCTTCGGACCATGCGGCCTTCTATGCGCGCGAAATCCCGGTGTTTTTCTTCGCCACGCCGCCTACCCAAAGTTACCACACGCCGGACGATAGGCCGGAGACGCTGTGCTATGAGGGCATGGCGCGCCTGTTGCACGTGCTCCGCAATACGGTGAAGGCCGCCTCCCGCGTCGGCGGGGCCTGGCACTTTACCTCCACGGGCAGTGCGGCGCCGACGATGACCAAGGGTAAATTCAAGGTAACGTTGGGTTTGATGCCCGATATCAACGCGACGGCCGACGGGAGCGAGGGGTTGAAGGCGATGCTCGTCGTGGAGGGCAAGCCGGCCTACAAGGCGGGCTTGCGCACGGGCGACCGCCTGTTGCGGCTCAACGGCGTGCCCCTGCATACGATAGAGGATTATATGCGGGTGTTGGAGACGTTGCAGGCCGGCGAAACCGCGGAGTTGGAGGCCGAATGCGGGCTGGCGGACGGCCATGCCGAGCGCAGGACGTTGTATATACCGTTGTAAGATAGGATATAAAAATGACGATGATATGAAAAGGACTTTGATTTGGATAGTGGCGGTGTTGCTGACGTTGGGCAGCAGCGTGTATCAACGGATGACGGGGCCGACGCACCCGCTCCGGCAGACGGTGGAGACGGCGGCCGGCCAGCGGAACGCGTTCCGTTTGCCGCGCAGCGGCGGGCCGGAAGCCGTGCGCGTGACCGTACCCCTGCGCGACGCGACGCTTTACAGCGGCGCGAGCAAGGCGCCGGCGGCAACGGAATCCGCGCGGCTGTATTACAAGCACTATCCGGAAGTGGCGGGCGAGGCCTATATGAGCCGCGAGATGCGCGTCACGGGCGCGGGCGAGTGGGAAGCCTGGCTTCCGGCCCTGCCGGCCGCCGGGAAATGGCAGTATTATGTGGAGGCCGAAGGGGCGGTCTATCCCGCCGACGCACCGGTCGTGCTCCGTTTCAAAGGGGATGTGCCGGCGGCCTGTCTTATCCCGCACATCCTGTTCATGTTCCTGTCCTTGCTGTTTGTCACGGTGGCGGGCGGCTTCGCGCTCTGCCGCCTGTCGGCCTATAAGAAATACCTGTATATGGGCTTGGCTTCGCTGTTGTTGGGCGGCTTCGTGTTCGGCCCGCTCGTGCAGCACTATGCGTTCGGCCCTTACTGGACGGGCTTCCCGATGGGAACGGACTTGACCGACAACAAGACGCTGCTCATGCTGTTGGCCCTGATGGTCGCCTGGGGCTTCGAGGTGTTCGGCCGGCGCTCCGCCGCCCGCCCTTGGGTGACGGTGGCGGTAACGGTCGTGGTCTGGGCGGTCTTCCTGATTCCGCACAGCAAGAACGGCTCCGAACTGGATCCGCAGGAACTGGCTTCGGCGCAGACGGCGCTCGTCGCACCGGCGGCATCGGAGGTCTGTACGGAATAGGGGCGGGCGGCCAAAACGTCGGGTCACCCGTAAAAAAATGTCATCCTGACAGATGCCCGTGCTTTGGCACGGTCTATGCTGTACTGTCCGCCGTTGTTTATCCAAATAAAAAAATGAGCAAAACCATGAAAACCAAAGGTAAGATAGGGGTTTCCACCCAGGATTTGTTTCCGATTATCAAGAAGTTCCTGTATTCGGATCATGAGATATTTTTGAGAGAGCTGGTGTCGAACGCCGTGGACGCCACGCAGAAGCTCAAGACGTTGGCTTCGACCGGCGAATTCAAGGGCAGCGTCGATAACCTGCGCGTGACGGTGACGCCCGACGCCAAGGCCGGCACGCTGACGATATCGGACAATGGCATCGGCATGACGGCCGAGGAGGTGGATAAGTACATCAACCAAATCGCGTTCTCCGGCGCCGAGGAGTTCATGAAGAAATACAAAGACAACGCCCAAGCCATCATCGGGCATTTCGGCTTGGGGTTCTATTCGGCCTTCATGGTGAGCGACAAGGTGGAAATCGTGACGCGCTCCTACAAGGAAGACGCGCCGGCGGTACGCTGGAGCTGCACGGGCACGACCGAGTTCACGATGGCCGAGGCCGAACGCGCCGAGCGGGGGACGGACGTGATTCTGTATCTGAGCAAGGAGGAGAAGGATTTTGCGGAAGAAGAACGTGTGGAATGGCTGTTGCGCAAATACTGCCGCTTCCTGCCCGTGGAAATCGTCTGCGGCAAGGAAAAGGAGTGGAAAGACGGCGCCTATCATGACACCGACCGCGACCTGATTGTCAACGACACGCATCCGGCCTGGACGCGCAAGCCGTCGGAACTCAAGGCCGAGGACTACGGGAAATTCTATCACGACCTGTATCCGGCCGCGGCCGACCCGCTGTTCCACATCCACCTCAATGTGGATTATCCGTTCACGCTGACCGGTATCCTGTATTTCCCCAAGATCAATTCGAAGCTGGAATTGCAGAAGAACAAGATTCAGCTTTACAGCAACCAGGTCTATGTGACCGATTCGGTGGAAGGCATCGTGCCCGACTACCTGACGTTGCTGCACGGCGTCATCGACTCGCCCGACATCCCGCTCAACGTGTCGCGTTCCTATCTGCAAAGCGACCGCAACGTCAAGAAAATATCGTCGCACATCACGAAGAAGGTGGCCGACAGCATCGAGGGGTTGTATAAGAACGAGCGCAAGGATTTCGAGACGAAGTGGGACGACCTCAAGATTTTCATCCAGTACGGGATGCTCACCGACGAGAAATTCGCCGAACGCGCCGAGAAATTCTACCTGCTGAAGAATACCGACAAAAAATATTTCGGCTTGGAGGAATATGCGACCGCCATCAAGGAACAGCAGACCGACAAGGACAACAAGCTCGTGTTCCTCTACGCGCAGGCGGCCGACGACCAGTACGCCTATATACAGGCGGCCAAGGCCAAGGGCTACGACGTGTTGATTATGGACGGCCAACTGGAAACGCCCTTCATCAACTTCCTGGAGCAGAAACACAGCGACTGGCGGTTCGTGCGCGTGGATTCGGACGTGGCCGACCGGCTGATTCCGAAGGCGGAAGACCGTCAGCTGACTTGGACGGCCGAGGAACAGAAGCGGATGCGCGGCCTGTTCGACACGCAGTTGCCCAAGACCGGCGGTATGTATCATGTGGAATTGCAGCCCATGGGCGAGGACGCGGAACCGGTGCTCGTGGCGCGTTCCGAATATATGCGGCGTATGAAGGAGATGGCCGAAATCAACCCGGAGATGAGTTTCTACGGGCAGATGGGCGACCAGCTGAACATCGTCGTCAATACCGACCACCGCTTGATAAAGGCCGTTCAGGAACGCGCGGGCAAGGCCCTGGACGCGACGCTGAACCCGTTGCAGGCCAAAGTGGCGGACTTGCAGAAACAGAAGAAAGACATCGAGGACTTGTCGAAAGACTTGAAGGAGGCCGACAAGCCGGCTTCGGACAAAGACCGCATCGACGAACTGCAGAAGCAGATTGCCGAGGTGGAGAAAGAGGAGCGCGAACAGCTGCGCCAATACGCCGCCGGCGACAAAACCATCGGGCAGCTCATCGACCTGGCCCTGTTGTCGAACGGCTTGCTCAAGGGCGAGGCCTTGCATACGTTCCTCAAACGCAGCGTGGATTTGATGCAGTAAACGGGCAATCGCGAAGTTGAAATAAAAACCAAAAAACATAAGAAACATGAAAGCTAAAGTTTGGATTGTCGTGCTCATCGTCGTGGTGGTATTGGGCATGTGGATGGGTTCGACCTACAATAAACTCGTCAAGGCCGAAGAAAAGGTCAACTCGGCTTGGGCGCAGGTGGAAAATGTATATCAGCGCCGGGCGGATCTGATTCCGAACCTCGTCAACACCGTCAAGGGGGCGGCCGATTTCGAGCAGTCCACGTTGACGTCGGTCATCGAAGCGCGGGCGGCCGCGACGCAGGTCAAGATATCGCCCGAGAACCTGACGGCCGAAAGCCTGGCGCAGTTTGAACAGGCGCAGGGGCAGGTCGGCTCGGCTTTGGGGCGGCTCATGGTCACGGTGGAACGTTATCCGGAGCTGAAGGCCACGCAGAATTTCCAGGAACTGCAGGCGCAACTGGAAGGCACGGAAAACCGTATCAGCGTGGAACGCAAGAACTTCAACGAGGTGGTACAGGTCTATAACACGCGCCTGCGCCGCTTCCCGACCAATCTGATTGCCGGTATGTTCGGCTTTGAGAAGAAACCGTATTTTGCGGCCCAGCCGGGGGCGGAGACCGCGCCGGAAGTCAATTTCGACTTCGGCAAATAAGCGTCTGCGGACGGCTACGGACTTGGGCAGCCATGGCGGAAACGGGTATTCTGCCGTGGCTGTTTTTGATTATGCGTAAATAGCGATTTATGGGAACGAAACGGGAACCGCTGTTGACGGCGGAGGAAAAGGAGCGAATCGTCAAGGCCATCGGCGAGGCCGAACGGCAGACGTCCGGCGAGATCCGGTTGCGCGTGGAGCGGCTGTGTTCCGAAGACGTGCTGGACCGGGCCGCCTGGTGGTTCAAGAAATTGAAGATGCACAAGACGTTCTTGCGCAACGGCGTGCTGATCTATGTGGCCGTGGATGACCGCAAGTCGGCCATTATCGGCGATGTGGGCATCCACAGCAAGTTGGGCAACGACTATTGGACGCAGACACACGCGGCCATGACGGCCCGTTTCAAGGAGGGTGCGTTGGCGGACGGCATCGTGGAGGCGATACACGAGGTGGGGCAGCGGCTCAAGGAGGCGTTCCCTTACGATGCGGTGTATGATAAAAACGAATTGTCGGATGAAATCTCTATGGACAATGAAAAGTAACGTATGGACGGCGGTGCTGTCGTATGTGGTATGGATGGGGCTTGCCGTGGGCGCGTTGCAGGCGCAGGTGCCGGCGCGGCCGGTGCCGCCGCGTTTGGTCAACGACCAGGCGGGCATCTTTACGGTGACGCAGCGGCAGACGATGGAATGGGAACTCGTGGCGTTCAGCGATTCGACCTCCAACCAGATTGCGGTGGTGACGCTGCCGTCGCTCAATGGCTATGCAGCGGCCGACATGGCCTACGAAATCGGCAAGCAGTGGGGCGTGGGGCAGGCGGAGTTCGACAACGGCATCGTCGTGCTCATCAAGCCCAAGCGTGCGGACGAGGGCGGAGAGGTGTTCATCGCCACGGGCTACGGCTTGGAGGGGGCGATTCCCGATGCGGTCTGCAAGCGCATCATCGAGGACGAGATGATTCCGCATTTCCGCGAGAACGATTATTACGGCGGCACGCAGGCCGCGCTGAAAGTGCTGAAGGCGTTGGCCAGCGGTGAAATCAAGGCCGACCGCTATCTGGGCGGCGACGAGATGGTGGCGATAGTGGTGGCGGTCTGCCTGATGCTGTTCGCTTTCCTGTTGTTTATCGTGGCCTTGGTGCGGGCGAACAAGCATAACAAGGACGGCTTTAACGGCGGGGGCGACGGGGACGGCGGCCTCGGCGCGGCCATGGGTTTGCTTTGGCTGTTGTCGCACAGCGGCAACAATAGTTCGCACGGCGGCTCTTGGGGCGGCTTCTCCGGCGGCGGCTTCGGTGGCTTCGGCGGGGGAAGTTTCGGTGGCGGCGGTGCCGGCGGCCGGTGGTAAGGAATGCTTATGAAGAAGATATTGTTTGTGTGCCATGGCAACATCTGCCGTTCGCCCATGGCCGAATATGTGATGAAGGCGATGGTGGCGGAGGCCGGCCGGTCGGCGGGGTTCGAAATCGCCTCGGCCGCCACCTCGACCGAAGAAACCGGCAACGGCGTGTATCCGCCCGTGCGCCGGCTGTTGGAAGCGGCCGGCATCGACAGTTCGGCGCACCGCGCCCGGCAGATGACATTGGCCGACTACCGCCATTACGACCTCATTGTGGCGATGGATACGCAGAACCTGAACAACATCCGCCGCATCATCGGGCAGGACACCGACGGCAAGGTGTGCCGGCTGTTGGACTTTACGCCCACGCCCGGCGACATCGCCGACCCGTGGTACACGCGCGATTTCGACCTCACCTGGCGGCAGGTGCACGCCGGCTGCCGCGGGTTGCTGGAGCGG
>CAMWIS010000063.1 GCA_947174375.1 uncultured Bacteroidales bacterium | reverse complement strand
TTGGACCCTCTGATTAACAGTCAGATGCTCTAACCAGCTGAGCTAAGGAAGCTTTCTACAATCATGAAAACGGGGGCAAAGGTAACACTTTTTTTTGATATAGCAATACCCCGCCCCCATTTTTTTTATTTCTTCAACGCATCCACTTCCTGCAACATGACCTCGACGGCCTTTTCGATTTGCAGGTCGCGGCCGGCGGCCATCGTCTCGGGTGTGTTGTAAATCAAGACGTCGGGTTGCAGTTCCTGGTTCTCCAGATAGTTGCCGTCTTCGTCTAACGTACCTACCTGCGGAATGCCGAACACGTATCCGCCGGGCAACGATTCCCACCATACGGCCGTCATCGTGCCGGGAACCGGCGCCCCTATCAGCTTGCCGATGCCCAAGGCCTTATAGACGAAAGGCGTACCGTGCGCGTCGGAATAGTTGTTTTCGCCAACGAGCATACAGGACGGCTTCGTCCACTTGCTGTACGGCTCATCGGAAACGAACTGGCCGCGCGGCGAGAAACGGACATACCGCTTGCCGCTCAAAAGCGTGGCCACGTCGTCGTGCAGCCAGCCGCCGCCGTTGTGGCGCGTATCCACAATCACGGCCTCGCGGTTGCGGTTCTTGTCGTTGAGCAGCTGCCGGTACACGCGGCGGAAGCTCGGCGAGTCCATGCCTTCGATATGGACGTAGGCCAGACGGCCGTTCGACAGCGAATCCACGAGCGCCTCGTTCCGCTTCACCCAACGGTGATACAGCAGGTCGTACTGCGCCCCGGCGGAAATCGGCTTGACGGTCACGTCGAACGCCTTGCCCTTGGCCGGCTGTATCGTGAAGCGCGTCTTGACGCCCACCTTGCCTTCCAACAGCGGATAATAGTCTTCGCCGGCCTTGACGGCCTTGCCGTCGATATGCGTAATCACGTCGCCCGCCTTGACTTCCGGCGTCACGACGGCAAACGGCCCGTTGAACAGCACTTCCTGTATCTTCAAGCCGTCGCCCTTAAACGTCGGATCGAGGAAAACGCCCAGTTCCGCCGTGCCCATGCCGCCGCCGTTGCCATAGAAACGGCAACCCGTATGCGAGGCGTTGAGCTCGCCCAACAGTTCGCTCGCCATCTCCGAGAAATCGTAGCCGTTGTTGATATGCGGCAAAAAGCGCGCGTAGTTGTCGTAAAACGCCTTCCAGTCCATACCGCGGAACGTCGGGTCGTAGAATTTGTCGAGCACCTGACGCCAAATATGGTTGAACCAATAGGCGCGTTCCTTGGCGGGGAAAGCCGTATGCACGGCCGCGAAATCCACCGATTCCACCTCACCGCTGGCCGCCGTGATTTTCTGAATGCCGTTGCGGCCCAACATGAAGAAAGCCGAGCCGTCTTCGGTGGGCAAGAGCGCGCCGTAGCCCACGTCACGCACCTTGATTTCGGTCTTGTCTTCGCGCAGATCCTTGACCCACAAGGCGAACTTGTCCTGATTGGGCGCGATATAGTAGAGTTTTTCGCCGTCCTTGTCGAGGAACATATCCACGACGTTATCCACCGACGTGAGCCGCACCGTGCGTTCGTCGAGATAATCCCAATCGAACGTCAGCGGTTCCACCTTGTCTTTCTTATCGGAAGCGCTGTCGGCCTCTTTCTTGTCCTTCTTGCCCTTTTCCGATTCTTTCTTCTTGTCGGCCAAAGCCACGCTTTCCTTATCCATCTTGAAACGTTCGTAGGCCTCGCGGTCGAAGAACATCAGATAGATATCGTCTTCGCTGCCCCACGAGCCATGACTGCGGTAGCCGTTGCGGTCGCTGATGAACATCATGGCCTTGCCGCCCAACGCCCATTGGCCGTTGCCCTCGCTGTAGCCGCTGTTCGTCAGGTTATGGATTTCGCCCGAACCGTCGGCCTTGACCATCGCCAAGTCCTTGTGGTTCCAACCGCCCGTGCCGATATAGCCCGTCAGAATCCAACGGCTGTCGGGGCTCCAGCTGAACGACTGGTCGCCATCGGAATACGAATACTCGAATTTGCCGTCCATGGCCGTATGCACCTTGCCCGATTTCAAGTCCAAGACGCAGATTTCGGTGCGGTTACGCAGGAAAGCCAACGACTTGCCGTCCGGGCTGTATTTGGGATAGAAACTCGTGGCCTCCGATTTGGCCAAAGGTTCTTCCTTGAGTTCGGTCGCATAGGTGAAGCCGTCTTCATCCTTGGATACAATCGACGTCTGATAAATCTGCCACAGGCCGTTGCGTTCGGAGGCATAGGCGATGGAACGGCCATCGGGCGCAAAATCGATGTTGCGCTCATATTCGGGCGTACTCGTCACCCGCTTCGTCGTCTCGTATTCGACCGAGGTCACATAGACATCGCCTTTCAGCACAAACGCGATTTCGTCGCCATCCGGCGATACGGCGATTTCGGAGGCGCCGCTGCGCAGAATCGTCTTGACCAATTCCTTTTCGGTGGGGTCATTCACAATTTGAACCGCCAGCTTGACCGGTTGCGCACCCTCGCGCATCGTATATATTTCCCCGTTGTAGGTAAAGCACAACAAGCCGTCGGCCGAAACGCTCAGGAAACGCACCGGATGCGTCTGAAAGTCGGTCAGCTTCCGCGCCGTCGAACCCGCTGCGGCTTCCCGCTTATAGACGTTGAAACTGCCGTCCTGTTCGCTCAGATAATAGTAGTGTTGATAGTCGGGCGCCCAAACCGGATTGCGGTCTTCGCCTTTGAAGTCCGTCAGACGCGTATATACTCCATTGTCAAACAGCCAGATGTCGCGCGTTACCGACGAGGTGTGGTGCTTGCGCCAGGGGTCTTCGTAGCCCTTGCTGTCGTTGTAGAGGATACGGCCATCGGGCGCGAGGCTGATGTCGAGCATCGGCTGCGGCTGAAACAGCTCGGGGCGGCCACCGTTGACCGACACCTTGTAGAGTTGCGGATAGGTGCTTTGCGGCATCTGACGGTCCGTAGCGGTCGGCATCGCAGCCGTGCCGAAGATAATCGTGTTGTCGGGCAGGAACGCATAGGGAATCTCCACCCCGCTCCGCGTCGTGACCCGCTTGGCCGCGCCGCCTTCTACCGGCACCACGTAGATATCGCGGCTGCCCTCGCGGTCGCTCATAAACGCGATACGGCCACCGTCCGGACTCCATACGGGCCGCGCGTCATAGGCGCTGTTGGTCGTCAGTTGACGCGCCGCGCCGCCTTCCACCGGCACCACATAGAGGTCGCCCTCATAACCGAAAGCAATCTGTTTGCCGTCCGGCGATATGGCCGGATAGCGGAGCCACAGCGGCGCGGAGGCCGGCTGCTGGGCCTGGAGCGAGAACGCGCCGCACAAGAGCGCGCAAATCGCTAAAAGATACCTTTTCATACTTTATTACCTATAGAAAGTTAATAAGCAAAAGTAAGGATTTATCGCAACTTCGTCAAGGGCGCCTGGGTTACCCTTACATCCGGCCCTAATTCATATTCCCCATCTGAAATATGGGCCTCCAATACTCTTTCGTTAGAGGATGTATCGTTGGCGGAAAAAGTTACGACAACAACATTCGTCGAGGCAAGCACCTCAAACCACTCTCCCGTGATTTTCTCATATCCCTCTCCTTTTATCTTCACAGAGTCCGCATCCAATTGCGCAAAACTAATCCAGTTATAGTTGGAATCGTAGAATCCGAAGCCCACCTCTCTGATGTCAGGAATGACTTGGACGTTGACATCAAGCGTCGGCCGCCAAACCACCGTTCCCCCTTCTGCCGGAATCGCTTTGCCGCCTTGCCAATTCCTCGTTTCACACCCCACCCTACATGAGCATAAGCTTATCGCCAATGTCAACACGACAAGCCCACAAGCAAAAGACTTTTTCATATGCAAAATTATTTACCGACAAAGATACATAATAATAACAATCCTAATGTCGATTGCCGCTATACCATACGGTCAAAGAATCGCCCCGGCCACCGCGTCCAATACGTCCAAGGCCGTCGTTACGGCGAACTGATGCGTTCCCTGCGTATTCGGTTCGGCCGTCATGACCACGACCAAGCCCGCGGACGGCTGTACGAAAACGTACTGACCGCCCTGGCCGTGCATGAACACGACGCCGCGCGCCTCGTCCACCCACCAGTAATAACCGAACGCCAGCCCGTGGTAGGCTGTCTCTTGGGCCGACACCTTTGGCGACGTCATCGCGGCCACCCAGTCGGCCGCCACCAACGGGTTTCCCCGCCACCGCCCGCCGTCGAGCACCAGCTGCCCGAAGCGGGCCATCTCCCGCGGCGTGGCGGATATGCCGAACGCGCCCATCGTCAGGCCGTCACGATAGACAATCCAATCGTAATGGCGCATCCCGAGCGGCTCAAACAGCACCTCACGCGCCCAGTCACGGACGCTTTGCCCCGTCTGCGCCTGCAAGACGGCCGACAGGATTTGCGGGTCGCCGTCGCTGTAATGGAAGGCCGTGCCGGGCGCATGGCGGAGCGGCAAGCCCAAAACGAAGTCCAGGCTGTTGTCCGGCATCTGTTTCAGCAATTGATTTGAACCGCCGTACAGCCCGCCGTTCTCGAAGCCGATGCCCGACCGCATCGTCAATAGGTCGCGGATGCGGATGGCGGCCTTGTCGGGATGGACGGCGGCCGCCTCCGGCAGATAGCGTCCGACGGTGTCCGCCGTGTCGGCGATAAGCCCCCGCTCCAACGCCATGCCCGTCAGCAAGGCCATGACCTGCTTGGTGCACGACCAGACAGCCGTCGGCCGCGTGCGGTCGGCCGTGTCTTTCGTATAACTCTCCGCCACAAGGCGGCCATGCCGGAACACCAACAGGCTGCGCACCTGCCATAAGTCGCTTCGTTCGTGAAAGTCGCGATAGACGCGCGTCAACGCCGCCCCGTCCATGCCCGCCGCCTCCGGCGTGGCCACCGCCCAGCCATCCGCCATAACCGCCGGTTCATACGTCGTGAACGGCAACTTCAAGGCCTCTTCTTTGAAGCAGGCCTGCATCAGCACGCAGACCGCCAAACACGCCATGCCCCGCGTCACGGCGCGGCTTATCCGCCGTCTTAAAACACCTTGCGCCATGACAGATAACAGTTTAAGGTTTGATAGCGGGTCGCGCCGTAATAGCCCACGTATTCCAAGCCGACACCGAACACATGGGTCGGCAGGGCGGCCGGCGCGTATTCCAAGCGGAGGGCCGTGCGGTCGTAGCGGTTGAAACTGCCGAATTGCAAGGTCTGATGCGGGCGCACGACAAAATCGGCAAACGCCAGCGAATAGAAATAAGGCGGGTTGTCGGGCGTGTGCGACACGAAGCCCAACAGCGAATTGGTCCATTGCAGGCTCAGCCGGCCGCCCTGCCAATGGAACGCATAGCCCAGGCACCACGACAGCCCCATTTCGCAGAACCAAAACAGATGCGCGTTCTGCAAGTCGGGGTATTCTTGATAACGGTAGCGTGCCGCCACCTCGCCGCCGAGCAGCAACCGATGCCGCGCCGACTGCCAGACCGGTGCCTGAAACGCGAGTTCGACGGGCGTGATTTGCAAATTGACGGCCGCCATGCCCCGGTTCAACGGCAGGCCGAGCGCCAATTCGGGATTGTAGGAGAAATCGAAGCCGGCGGCGGCCCAATGCAGTTCGTAGCGTACCACCGCTTGCGGCCCGTTGAAGACCATGCCGCCGTTGAAGCCCTCCTTGATGGAGACCGAGCCCACGGCCACCGAAAGCCGATGCCCGACCGACCGCGCCGTGTCCGCCATCGGCGCCGCCAAGCCGCAGCCGCTCCATGACAGTCCCGTCAGCCCCACGAGGAGCCCCACGCACCACCGGCAGGCCATCAGACGCCGCCCCGTACCGTTTCTATTTACTGCCGCTTGTCGCATTCCGGACAGATGCCCTTGAGCATGAAATTGATGGACTTGACCTTGAACGCGGCGGGAATTTCGACCTGCGGCACGGCGATATCGTCAAAACAATAGACCCTGTCGCACTTTTCACAATAAAAATGCACGTGCTGGTCGGAGACGGAATGCCGGCTTTGGCTATGGCAAAATTCATATTTCAGCGAGCGGCTGCCGTCCTCAATCACATGAACCAGCTCTTGCGCCGCAAAAAGTTCGAGTACCCGGAAGACGCTGGCCTTATCCATCGGATGCAACGCCAGCTCCAAATCCGCCAGGCTGACGGGGCGGGCGGCCTTCATCAGCGCGTTCAAGACCAGTATCCGGTTGGCGGTGGGCTTGACGCCCCTGCCGACCAATATATCTTCTATCTCAACGTTATTCATAAGCCGAATTTCCTACAAAGTTAATACAATATTGCAGAATAATTGATTATTTTTGCATTCCTATAATTTCATGCCATGACGGAAAAAGAGAAATGCGCCCAAGGGTTGCTGTACGACGCGAACTACGACCAAGACCTGATCCAAGAACGCCTGTCGTGCCAAGACCAATGTTTCCATTTCAACCGCCTGCGCCCCTCCGAAGTGGCGGAGAAGACCCAAATCCTGAGCCGTCTATTGGGCAAGACCGGTAAAAACTTTACGGTGGTGGCGCCGTTCAACTGCGACTACGGCTATAACATTGAAATCGGCGAGAATTTCTTTGCCAATTTCAACCTCGTGATTCTCGACGAAGCCAAGGTGACGTTCGGCGACAACGTTTTCATCGGGCCGAACTGCGCGTTCTATACCGCCATCCACCCGCTCGATGCCGAAAGGCGCAATCAGGGCTTGGAATACGCGAAGCCCATCACGGTCGGCCACAACGTGTGGTTCGGCGGCAATGTCGTCGTTTTGCCCGGCGTGACCATCGGCAACGATTGCGTGATTGGGGCCGGCAGCGTCGTGACCAAAGACGTGGAAGCCTTTTCGGTTGTCGCCGGCAACCCGGCACGGGTTATCAAGCGGCTATAATGTCTGTAACGCTTCAACATCGAAAATGATGACAAATATGAACCAACACACCGAACCTCAAGAAGTCAGGATTGATGTCACCAAGCAAACGCCTGAAGAATTGGCGCTTGCGAACGAACACGCGCAACTGATCTTCAAATTCAACCACACGTTGCCCGGCACGGACGAATACGACACGCTGATGCGCCGCATCTTCCCGACCATGGGAGAAGGCAGCCTCGTCAACGCGCCCTTGACCGCCATCCGGCCACACATGGTGCAAATCGGCAAAAACGTCGTCGTGATGCCCGGTTGCCTGATGATGTCGGCCGGCGGCATCACAATCGGCGACGGCACGATGATAGCGGCCAACGTTCAGTTAATCTCCAACAACCACGATTTGTACGAGCGTCAGATCATTACCTGCAAGCCCGTCCATATCGGCAAAAACGTATGGATTGGCGCGGGTTCGACGATACTCCCCGGCGTGACCATCGGTGACAATGCCGTGGTGGGTGCCGGCAGCATCGTGACCAAAGACGTGGAAGCCGACACCATCGTGGTGGGCAATCCGGCCAAATTCATCAAACGGATTCCGCCACGGGAGCAGATATAAGGCCTGAGGGTGACCGGGATTTGTCAGAAGCCGTTTTCCGTTGAGGAGTATGGGTTTAGGCGGAAAAGCCCAATCTGTTCCATAAATCCGCTGTTTGTGCAAAAGTACGCAATATTCCGAATTTACCCATAATTGGGTATTGACAACCCTGCGGGGGCTTTGTACTTTCGCCATCACGAAAAAGTGCAAAAAAAATGCTCCGCAACGTCCTACATATCGTGCTCTTGACGATAGCGACCGGCGGTCTATCCCTCGCGTGGGGGCAGACGGTGGCCTTCAAGGGAACGGTATTGGACGGACAGACCCGCGGGACGCTGGACTATGCCACGGTTCGGCTGTTCGTGGGGCAGCAATTGGCCTACGGCGGCATCACGAACGCGAACGGTCGCTTCGAACTGTTGCAAATCAAGCCCGGCAACTATCGCATCGACATCTCGTATTTGGGTTACGAATCGTTTGAACAAGACATCAAGATACCCGGCGGTGCACCCGATACCTTTTACTTGAAACCTTCTAACAAGGCTCTGAACGAGGTGGTGGTGACGGCTTCCGAATCCAAACGCGCCACCAGCACCTCCGTCATCGACCGCACCGCCATGCGCCATCTGCAACCCAACAGTTTCAGCGACCTGTTGGAGTTGGTGCCGGGCGGCAAGGCCTCCGACCCGCAGATGGACCAGGCCAACCTGATACACCTGCGCGAAGCGGGCACGACGGAGAACATCTCGTCTTTGGGCGTGAGTTTCTTCGTGGACGGCATCGCGCAAAACACGGACGCCAACCTGCAATATATCCCGGGCAGCACGTCCGCCGTCAACGAGACGAGTACGGTGAACAAGGGCCTGGATATGCGTACCATTTCGACCGACAACATCGAGAAGGTGGAAATCATCCGCGGCATCCCCTCGGTGGCTTACGGCAACGTGTCGAGCGGCGCGGTCCTCATCGAACGCAAGGCCAGCGAAACGCCGTTTACCGCCCGTTTCAAGGCCGACAAAACCAGCAAGTTGTTTTCGGCGGGCAAGGGTTTCCGTCTGGACGGGCACGGCCATTATATCCTGAACGCCGACCTCAATTACTTGGATTCCAAAATAGACCCGCGCAACAGCGTGAAGAACTACACCCGTGTCACGGGTTCCGCCCGCCTGGATGCCAAATACTTATGGCGGGAGCGCACCATCCATTGGCATATCAGCACCGATTACACCGGTTCGTTCGATAAGGCGAAACGGGACAAGGACGCCACCGCCAAGGAAGACGCTTATAAATCCGACTACAACAGTTTCAAACTGGCGGGCAAGTGGAACATGAAATTCCCGAGCGGTTCGTGGATGCGGGAAATCAATGCTTCCGCCTCCATCAACCAGCAATGGGAGAAGATGAGCGAGACGAAATCGGTATC
>CAMWIS010000062.1 GCA_947174375.1 uncultured Bacteroidales bacterium | reverse complement strand
CGCCGCTTTTTTCCAATGGCGGACAGCCGTCGGTCGAGGAGCAGGATGTGTATCGCATAGAGATTCCATATCAATCGATTATGCCGAAGACAGCCTCAAAAAGTAAGGAGAAAAGTAAGGAGAAAAGTAAGGAGAAAAGTAAGGAGAAAATCTTGCGGCTCATGTTGGGGATGCCGTCTATTTCCACCGTGGAATTGGCCGAAAAATCCGGTTTATCGGTTTCGGGGGTTGAGAAAATCATCCGTCATCTGAAAGAAATGGGCAAGATAGAGCGTATAGGTTCCGATAAGGGCGGCCATTGGGAAGTTTTATGATGGCTTCGCCAAAACGTTTCCTTTTCATCCGCTTGTTTCTGCGCGTGACTTTCACTATCTTTGTAAGTTTGTTATAAACCGTAAATTTTAGGCATTATGCTCAGTATATTCAAAAAGATTTTCGGCGATAAGTCGCAGCGGGACCTGAAGGAGATTCAGCCGGTGCTGGCGGCTTGCCTCCAGGCCTACGAGACGGTCAAGACGCTCGACAACGACGGCTTGCGCGCCAAGACGGCCGAGTTCCGCAAGCGGATTCAGGATAAGGTTCAGACGGAAAAGGACGCGGTCTCCGCGCTCAAGCAACGGATTGCGGACGGCGAGGACACGCTGGAGGTGGAGGAGAAGGAACGCCTCTACGCCGAAATCGACAAGATCGAGAAGGAGATTTACGAGGCGACGCAGGCCGTGCTGAACGAGATTCTGCCGGAGGCCTTCGCCGTGGTCAAGGAGACGGCGCGCCGTTTTGCCGAGAACGAGGAGGTGGAGGTAACGGCCATGCCGTGGGACGGCGACCTGGCGGCCTCGCGCGACAATGTGAACATCCGCGACGGCAAGGCTTACTACAAGAACCAGTGGATGGCGGGCGGCAACCTCATCCGGTGGGATATGGTGCACTACGACGTGCAGCTTATCGGCGGTATCGTGCTGCATCAGGGCAAAATCGCCGAGATGAGCACGGGCGAGGGTAAGACGCTCGTGGAGACGTTGCCGGTTTACCTCAACGCCTTGCCCGGCGAGGGCGTCCACGTGGTGACGGTCAACGACTATCTGGCCAAGCGTGACTCGGAATGGATGGGGATGCTGTTTGAATTCCACGGCCTGAAGGTGGACTGCATCGACAAGCACCAGCCCAGCAGCGAGGCGCGCCGCAAGGCTTACCTGGCCGACATCACCTACGGTACGAACAACGAATTCGGCTTCGACTACCTGCGCGACAATATGTGCCGCCACCCGGAGGAGCTCGTGCAGCGCAAGCACAACTACGCGATTGTGGATGAGGTCGATTCGGTCTTGATTGACGACGCGCGGACGCCTCTGATCATTTCGGGCCCCACGTTCAAGGGCGAGAACCAGGATTTCGAACAGCTCAAGCCGCAGATCGAGAAAATCTACAACGCGCAGCGGACCGAAATCACGCAGGTGCTGGCCGAAGCCAAGCGGCTGCTGTCGGGTACGCCCTCGGCCGAGGACGAGAAGAAGGGCGGCGAGTTGCTGTTGCAGGCGCACCGCGGTTTGCCGAAGAACAAGGCGCTCATCAAGTTCCTCAGCGAGCCGGGCATGAAGACGCTCTTGCAGAAGACCGAGAATTTCTACCTGCAGGAACAGGGCAAGCATATGCACGTCATCGACGACAAGCTGTTGTTCGTCATCGACGAGAAGCTCAACACGATAGACCTTACCGACCGCGGCGTCGATTTCCTCTCCGCGGGTGCGAACGACGCGCAGTACTACATCCTGCCGGACGTGGGCGCGCAGATCGCCGAGCTGGAGAAACAGCCGCTGAGCGAGGCCGAAAAGGCGGAGAAGAAGAACGAGATCATGCGCGACTACGCGATTCAGTCGGACCGCGTGCATACGCTCAACCAGTTGCTCAAGGCCTACACGCTGTTCGAAAAAGACGTGGAATACGTCGTCATCGACAACGAGGTCAAGATTGTGGACGAACAGACGGGCCGTATCATGGACGGCCGCCGTTATTCGGACGGTCTGCACCAGGCCCTGGAAGCCAAGGAAAACGTCAAGGTGGAGGCCGCCACGCAGACCTACGCCACGATTACGTTGCAGAACTATTTCCGTATGTACGCCAAACTCTCCGGTATGACCGGTACGGCCGAGACGGAAGCGGGCGAACTTTGGAATATATACAAACTGGACGTGGTCTGCATCCCGACCAACCGTCCCGTCATCCGCGAAGACCGCGAGGATTTGGTTTACAAGACCAAGCGCGAGAAATACAATGCCGTCATCGACGAGATTGTGGCGCTGACCCAGGCCGGGCGGCCGGTGCTCGTGGGCACCACGTCGGTCGAGATTTCGGAATTGCTGAGCCGTATGCTCAAGGGCCGCGGCATCGCGCACAACGTCCTGAACGCCAAGCTGCATAAGAAAGAGGCCGATATCGTGGCCGAGGCCGGCCGCGCAGGCACGGTGACGATTGCCACCAACATGGCCGGCCGTGGTACCGACATCAAGCTGGGCGAGGGCGTCAAGGAAGCCGGCGGTCTGGCCATCATCGGCACCGAGCGTCACGAGTCGCGGCGCGTGGACCGTCAGCTGCGCGGCCGTGCCGGCCGTCAGGGCGACCCGGGCTCGTCGCAGTTCTTCGTCTCGTTGGAAGACAACCTGATGCGTCTGTTCGCCTCCCAGCGGATTGCGGCCGTCATGGACCGCATGGGCTACAAGGAGGGCGACGTCATCCAGGCGCCCATGATCACGCGCGCCATCGAACGGGCGCAGAAGAAGGTGGAGGAGAACCATTTCGGCGTCCGCAAGCGCCTGTTGGAATACGACGACGTGATGAACGCCCAGCGCGAGGTCATCTACAAGAAACGCCGTCACGCGCTCTACGGCGAGCGGCTCAGCCTCGACATCGCCAACATGATGTACGACACGGTGGAGAACCTGGTGGCCGACTTCAAGGACAGCCGCGACTACGAGGATTTCAACGGCCGTCTCATCCGCACGTTCGGCGTGGCGTCGCCCGTAGGGGAGAACGAGGCGTTGTCGATGAAGGAGGAGCAGCTGACGGAGACCGTCTTCAAGGCCGTTTACGAGGCCTACAAGCAGAAGTCGGAAGCCATCATGCGCGCCGCCTATCCCGTCATAGAGTCGGTGCACGAACGGCAGGGCGACCGTTTCGAGAACATCGCCATCCCGATTACCGACGGCCGCAAGACGCTCAACGTCGTGGCCAATATCAAGAAATGCCTGGAGTCGAACGGCAAGGAAATCATCTCGGCCATTCAGAAAGGGCTGTGCCTGGCGGTGATCGACGACGCCTGGAAAGAGCACCTGCGCGAGATGGACGACCTCAAGCAGTCGGTTCAGAACGCCACCTACGAGCAGAAAGACCCGCTGTTGATCTATAAGTTCGAGGCGTTCAACCTGTTCAAGCAGCTGATGGTGGATATCAACCGCGACGTGAGCGCGTTCCTCTGCCTGGGCCACCTGCCGATGGCTTCCCAAACCCAGATGGAGGAAGCGCGCGTGCAGCAGACCGACATGAGCCGTATGCGCATTTCGCGTCCCGACAGCGCAGGCGACGAAGGCCGCGCGCCGGTTCAGACGAATCAGACGCAGGAACGCGCCAAGCCGCAGCCCGTGCACGTGGAAAAGAAAGTGGGCCGCAACGACCCCTGTCCCTGCGGCAGCGGCAAGAAATACAAGAACTGTCACGGCAAAGACGAATAGAGATCATGTACAACGAAGAGCTGATAAAGGATTTAGCGCAGCGGTTAGATGCGCTGAGGAGGTTTCTTTGACATCGATGGCAAGGAAAAATTCGTAGCGGAAGAAGAACGCAAGACGCAGGCGGAGGACTTTTGGAACGACCCCAAGCAGGCGCAGAAGACGCTCAAGGGCATCCGTTCGCAGAAGACGTGGATAGAGGCTTACGAGGCGATCCGGCAGACGCAGGACGAGGTGGCGGTCATGGGCGAGTTCCTGGAGGCCGGCGAGGCCGCGGAAGCGGACGTGGATGAGGTCTTGCAGCGGTTCAGGACGCAGGTCGAGGAGCTGGAGTTCAAGAAAATGCTTTCCGAGGAGGAAGACCGTCTGGGCGGCATGGTCACGATCAATTCCGGCGCGGGCGGCACCGAGTCGCAGGACTGGGCGCAGATGCTCATGCGGATGTATATGCGCTGGGGCGAACGCCACGGCTACAAGGTCAGCGTGGTGGACTGCCAGGAGGGCGAACAGGCCGGCATCAAGTCGGCCACGCTGGAGTTCGAGGGGGATTTCGCCTACGGTTATCTCAAGAGCGAGAACGGCGTGCACCGGCTCGTGCGGATTTCGCCTTTCGACGCGGCGGCGCGGCGTCACACGTCCTTCGCTTCGGTCTATGCCTATCCCGTCATCGACGACAACATCGAGATAGAGGTCAACCCGGCCGACATCACGTGGGAGACCTACCGTTCGAGCGGCCCCGGCGGTCAGAACGTCAACAAGGTGGAGACGGCCGTCCGCCTGCGGCACGCGCCCACGGGCATCATCATCGAGTGCCAGATCACGCGCTCCCAGTTGCAGAACCGCGAGAAGGCCATGCAGATGCTCAAATCGCAGCTCTACGAAATCGAGATGCGCAAGAAGCGCGAGAAAATAGCCGAGATAGAGGGGAGCAAGAAGAAAATCGAATGGGGTTCGCAAATCCGTTCGTACGTGTTGCAGCCCTACCGCATGGTCAAGGACCTGCGTTCGAACTACGAGACGTCCGACACCCAGGGGGTTTTGGACGGCGACATCGACGAATTGATCAAAAGCGTATTGTTGTTATAAGTTTCGGAAGTATGTTGGAGAAACCGATTTTGATGCCGGAAAGCGGCGCCTACGCGCTGACCATCATCGTGCCGGTATATAACGAGGAAGACAATATGGCGGCCCTGGAAGCGCGGCTTTCGGCCTATCTGCCCACGGCGCTCGTGCCGTCCTGCGTGCTGTTCGTCAACGACGGTTCGGCCGACGGCAGCCTGCGGCTCATCAAGGAAATCTGCGCGCGGCATCCGCATTTTTACTATATATCCTTTGCGAAGAACGCGGGTCTGAGCGCGGCCATGAAGGCCGGCATCGACGTGGCGGTTTCGGACTACGTGGGCTATATGGACGCCGACTTGCAGACCACGCCCGAAGATTTCAACCTCCTGTTGCCGCACGTGGAGGCGTATGCGCTGGTCATGGGGATGCGGGCCAACCGCAAGGACTCCGGCTTCAAGAAGCTGCAGTCCAAGATAGCGAACGGCTTCCGCCGCGCCATGACGCACGACGGCGTGAGCGACACGGGCTGTCCGCTCAAAATCATGCGGACCGATTACGCCAAGCGCGTGCCGTTCTTTACGGGTATGCACCGTTTCCTGCCGGCCTTGATACAGTTGCAGGGCGGGCGGGTCAAGGAAATAGCGGTGCGCCATTTCCCGCGCACGGCCGGCGTTTCCAAATACCATCTGTGGAACCGGCTCGTGGGCCCGTTCATGGATTGTTTCGCGTACCGCTGGATGAGGAAGCGGTATATACATTATGTGATTTCAGAGCGTAATTTTGAATAAACCCGATAAGCCGTGCTGTTGTCCGCCATTGATTTCAACGCCCTTTGGGAATCCGTCGCCACGTGGTGGCGCGATGAACCGATGAAGTGGCTCTACATCATCGGTTTCCTGGCGCAGGCCTTGTTCTCGGCGCGTCTGCTCCTGCAGTGGTTGCTGTCGGAACGGAAGCGTCAGGTGGTCTCGCCCTCCGTCTATTGGATTCTGAGCATCGCGGGTTCCTACCTGCTGTTTATATACGGGTGGCTGCGCGACGATTTCGCGATTATCTTCGGACAGTTCATTTCGTATTATATATACCTTTGGAACCTGCGGGAGAAAGGGCTTTTGGCGCGCGTGCCGGCCGTGTTCCGCTATGTGCTGGCGCTTACGCCCGTGGCCGCCGTGCTGTTGGCCATCGGCAATGCGGAGGCCTTTGCGCGCGACTTTTTCATGAACGAGCGGATTCCGTTCTGGCTCGTGCTGTTCGGCTCGTCGGGTCAGATCGTGTTCACGCTGCGGTTCATCTACCAGTGGTTCTATTCCTACAAGCGCAAGGCGTCGATTCTGCCCGTCGGCTTTTGGGTCATCAGCCTCGTGGGGTCGGGCCTCATCGTTTCCTACGGGCTTTTCCGGCGCGACCCGGTCATCATTCTCGGACAGTCGTTCGGCTTCGTGGCCTATATCCGCAACATCATGTTGGGCATGAAGGCGGCCAAGGGCGTTGACGGCGCAAATAAAACGCGGGAAGCATGAAAGGCCGGGCTTGGATAAGGGATTACGGCTGTTATCTGCTGTGGCTCGCGGCCCTGTTGCCGCTGGCGCTACTGCGCGACTTCACGCCCTCCAACGAATTGCGTTATATGTCGATTGCCGACGAGGCGCTGCGCGAAGGGCACTGGTTCGCCTTTTACCATCACGGGGAGCCCTACGCCGACAAGCCGCCGCTTTACCTGTGGCTCGTCATGTTGGGCCGTTGGCTGTTCGGCGACGGCTGCATGGGCTTTTTGAGCCTGTTTTCGATTTTGCCCGGCTTGGGCATCGTGGCGGTCATGGACCGCTGGGTGCGCGGCGGCGGAGAGGAAGCCGACGGCTTGGGTTTGCCGCGCCGCAGGGCGGGGCAGTGGATGCTGCTGACAACGGCTTTCTTTGCGGGCGGCATGGTGGTCTTGCGCATGGATATGCTCATGAGCCTGTTCATCGTGCTGGCCTTGCGCGTGTTCTACCGTATATACGAAGGACGGGAAAAGGCGGGCGACCGCTGGTGGTTCCCGCTCTTGGTCTTTATGGCCTTGTTTACGAAAGGGCCTTACGGCGTGATGATACCGGTGGCGGGCGCGATGGCGTTCCTGCTCGTGGAACGCTGCGGGAAGACCTACCGCCGGGGTCTGTGGCGCCGTTGTTTCGGCTGGCGGTTCTGGCTCGTGCTGTTGTCTCTGTCGGGGCTTTGGTGGGGCATGGTCTATGCGGAGGGCGGCTACGATTATCTGCATAACCTGCTGTTCAACCAGACGGTGCACCGCGCCGTGGATTCGTTCAGCCATAAGCGGGGCTTCTTCTATTATTTCTGGAGTTTCGGCCATGCGGCCGCCCCCTGGTCGCTGTTGTATGTGGCCGTGCTGTTGACGGCTTTGGGCGCGCGTTTCCGCCGCTGGCCGGCCTCGGATACCGCGGCTGTTGCGGTTGTCGGTACCGCCCTGCCGCGCTTTTTCCTGACGGTGTTCCTGACAAGCCTGCTCATGCTCTCTTGCGTGAGCGCCAAATTGGAAGTCTATCTGCTGCCGGTCTATCCGTTCGTGGTCTATTACGTCCTGCTGAGGATGCCGCGTTGGGAGGGCAAGGTTTGGGCGCGGCTGTTGGTGTCGGTGCCGCTTTTGGCGTTGACGTCGGCCTTGCCGGCCGTGCTGTGTCTGCCTTCGCGGATACCGTCCTTATCCCTGTTGCAAGGTTTTCCGATATATATAGCGGCCGCCGTATTGACGGCCGGCGGTCTGTGGGGCTGGTGGCTGTTGTGGCGTCGGCGCGACACGGCCGGCACCGTCCGCACGGTGGGGCTGGCGCTGTTCGTGGCCGTCTTTTTCGGCGCGTTCCGCCTGCCCGCCCTCAATCCCTACATGGGCTACGGCGCGTTGGCGCGGGCGGGGCGGGATTTGGTGGCCGAACGGATGCCAAACGCCGAAGCCTTGGTTTGGGATGACCCGGCGGTGGCTTACGGCGCCTATCGCGTGCGGCGGGCCGTGGGCATGGCCGCTTACGTCAAGCAGCCGGTGCGCGAAATCCAGCGTTGGGATGAGGTACAGGCCATGACGGGGGCGGGGCGGCCGCTGCTGATGTTCATCGGCAGCGGGGCTTTGGCCGCGGAGCCGGCGGTGGCGTCGGCCTGCGCCGGGAGGCCGCAGCGGACGGTAGGCCCCTATACGGCGGTGTGGTTCGGCACACAGACGGAAGATATGGAAACGGAAGGAGGACGACCATGAAGATACTCGTTACCGGCGCGGCCGGATTCATCGGTTTTTATACGGCCAAAGCCCTGCGGGAGGCCGGACACACGGTCGTGGGCCTGGACAACCTCAATACGTACTACGACCTGCGGCTCAAAGAAGCGCGCCTGCGGGAAAGCGGCCTCCCGGCCGCCCCGCCCTACGGCGAGCCGGTATCGGCCACCGGAAGCGATGGTCAGCCGCCCTATACGTTCGTCCGTCTGGACATTACCGACACCGAAGCGTTGAACCGGCTTTTCGAGCGTGAACGCTTCGAGGCCGTCTGCCACTTGGCGGCGCAGGCCGGCGTCCGTTACTCCATCGAGCAGCCGCAAGCCTACATCGAGAGCAATTTGGTGGGTTTTTTCAACGTTTTGGAGGCTTGTCGCCGCTTTTCGGTCGCCCACCTGGTCTATGCCAGTTCGAGCAGCGTTTACGGCCTGAACGACAAATTCCCGTACAGCGAGGCCGATACCGTGGACCATCCCGTCAGCCTGTATGCGGCCACGAAGAAGTCGGACGAGCTGATGAGCCACGTCTATAGCCATCTGCACGGCCTGCGCACGACGGGCCTGCGTTTCTTCACGGTCTATGGCCCGTGGGGTCGTCCGGATATGGCGCCGATGAAGTTCCTCAAGGCCATCCTCGACGGCGACCCGATAAAAGTCTATAACCGCGGCGAATTATACCGCGATTTCACGTATATATCAGATATCGTGACGGGCATCGTCAAGGTGCTGGAAAGCCCCGCGCCTTCCGAAAAACAGGCCCTTTACCGCATCTACAACATCGGCCGCGGCGAGTCCGTCCGCCTGACCGATTTCATCGCCACGTTGGAGAAGGTGAGCGGAAAGGAAGCCGTCAAGGAATACGTCGGGATGCAGCCCGGCGACGTGTACCGCACCGATGCCGACACCACGGCCCTGCAACGCGATTTCAACTACCGCCCGCAGGTCTCG
>CAMWIS010000061.1 GCA_947174375.1 uncultured Bacteroidales bacterium | reverse complement strand
ACATTCATGTTGCTGCCCGTAATGTCGACGATCTTGGTCGTAAGACCCAAGCAGGAGAACTCCAGCTTGCTGACCCCCTCGGGTACGGAAAGCGAGAACTCACCGTCGAAGTTGGTCACGGTGCCTATGGAGGTCCCGGGCACCTTGACGGCCACCTGGGGATGCCCCATCGGTTCATCGGTACTGGTTACCTTACCGGTCACCGTCCGTTGGGCCCACGCCACCTGCACTCCCAACAGGAGCAAGGAAACGGCAAATAGCACTATTTTCTTCATACGTGATAATTGATTGGTATGGTTAATAATTATGTATTTCCTTTTCTTAAAATTCCTTAAAATAGGGTACACCTATGCGTATACAAACAAACCACAAAGCTAAGGATTTTTTTTGACTTTCGCCACGTTTGTTAAAAAATGTTAAAAATAGTTATGCACAACCGCCGCGGTTTCGGAGCGTTATATCCATAATATTTAGAGCTTTGTGCGGTTGGCGGAAAGTTTATAAGTTCGTCGGACGGACGCGGAACGGCCGGAACCGGACGGCGGTGCGTTTTTTTGTGCAAAGTTTCGTATTTTTGTCCTATTATATAAAGTATAGGAAATGGCCGCGCGTCGCAAAGAGCAGAAAGAAGAAAAGGTTACGGAATCAGAACGTTATATTGAACTGCGTGGCGTCAGGGTCAACAATCTCAAAAACGTCAGTCTCAAATTCCCGGCCGGGCGGCTGGTGGTCGTGACGGGGCTTTCGGGCTCCGGCAAATCGTCCTTGGTCTTCGATACGCTGTATGCGGAGGGGCAGCGGCGCTATGTGGAGAGCCTCAGCGCGTATGCCCGTCAGTTTTTGGGGCGTATGAGCAAACCGGAGGTGGATTTCATCTCGGGTTTGGCGCCGGCCATCGCCATCGAACAGAAAAGCCTGAGCAAGAATCCGCGTTCGACGGTGGGTACCGTGACCGAGATTTACGAATACCTGAAGCTGTTGTATGCGCGCATCGGCCGTCTGTATTCGCCGGTGTCGGGGCAGGAAGTGCGCCGGCATTCGGTGGGCCATGTCACCGATTTTATCTGCGGCCTGTCGGCCGGTTTGAAAGTCTATGTGTTGTCGCCCCTGCGGCCGAAGCCGGCCGGGGCAGTGTCGGCGGATTTCCATCATTGCGAGGTGGAACGCTTGAAAATGATGGGCTTCAGTCGGTTGTACGATTATGAGGCTTCGGCGGTCTGCGGCATGGAAGACGTGCCGTCGGCGGCGTGGGCGGATTTGGACGGGCGGTACGGCCTGCTCGTGGACCGTTTTGTCGTGCATCCGGAAGACAAGAGTTTCTACTCGCGCGTCTTCGACTCGGTGCAGACGGCGTTCAACGAGGGCGAAGGGCGTTGCCGCATCGTGTGCGAGGACGCGGAACGGAAACGGGTTTGGACGTTCTCCAACCGTTTGGAGGCCGACGGCATGACGTTCGTCAAGCCCAGCCCCAACTTTTTCGCGTTCAACAACCCTTATGGCGCGTGCAAGACCTGTGGCGGCACGGGGCAGATCGTGGGCGAGAGCGAAGAACTCGTCATTCCCAATCCGTCGCTTTCCGTCTATGAAAATGCCGTGGCCTGTTGGCGCGGCGATAAGATGAGCGCTTGGAAAGAGGCGTTCATCCGCAATGCGGCCGCTTACGGCTTCCCGGTGCACCGGCCCTACAAGGAGTTGGACCGTGCGCAGAAGCAACTGCTTTGGAAAGGCGGCAAGGGCGTTAAAGGCATAGACGACTGGTTCAAGTTTATGGACAGCCAGGCCTATAAGGTGCAGTACCGCGTGTTGGCGGCCCGTTACCGCGGGCGGACGCGCTGTCCGGAATGCGAGGGCTCGCGGTTGCGGCCCGATGCGGCCTATGTCAAGGTGGGCGGCAAGTCAATACAGGAACTCGTGGAAATGCCGTTGGGGGAATTGTACGGCTTTTTCGAAAACATAGCGCTCAACAGCCATGAAAAGGCGGTGGCCCAGCGGATGTTGACCGAAATCCGGCAGCGGCTGTCGTATCTGTTGCAGGTGGGCGTACCGTATCTGAGCCTGAACCGCGCTTCGGGCACGCTTTCGGGCGGCGAGGCGCAGCGTATCCATTTGGCCAACGCGTTGGGCAGTTCGCTCGTCGGCTCCATGTACATTTTGGACGAGCCGAGCATCGGCTTGCATCCGCGCGACACGCAACGCCTCATCGAAGTCGTGCAACGCCTGCGCGACATCGGCAATACGGTGGTGGTCGTGGAACATGACGAGGAAATGATGCGGGCGGCCGACCTGATTGTGGATGTGGGGCCGTTGGCCGGCCATGAGGGCGGGGAAATCGTGTTCGTCGGGTCACCCGAAACGATGGTAAAAGAAGGGCAAAGTCTCACGGCGCGTTATCTGCGGAACGAATTGCAGATTCCGGTGCCGTTCTCGCGCCGGCCTTGGCGGCATTATATCGAATTGGTGGGCGCGCGGGAGAACAATCTGCAGAACCTGACCGTCAAGTTCCCGTTACAGGTGCTGACGGTGGTCAGCGGCGTGAGCGGTTCGGGCAAAAGCACGCTCGTCAAGCGGACGCTCTATCCGGCCCTGAGCCGGGCTTTGGGCGGGGCGGGCGATGCGGCCGGCAAATACGAAGCCTTGCGCGGCGCCATCGGCCAACTGGGCGGCGTGGAAATGGTGGATCAGGAGCCCATCGGCCGTTCCACACGCTCCAATCCCGTAACCTATGTCAAGGCTTTCGACGATATCCGCAACCTGTACGCGGCCTTGCCGTTGGCTAAGGAGCGGCATTATGCGCCCGGTTATTTCTCGTTCAACACCGAGGGCGGCCGCTGCGAGACCTGCCAGGGGGAAGGGCGCGTGAAGGTGGAGATGCAGTTTATGGCCGATATCTATCTGACCTGCGATGCGTGCGGGGGCAAACGTTACAAGGCCGAAGTGCTGGAAGTGCGTTACCGGGGCAAGTGCATCACGGATTTGCTGGAAATGACGGTGGACGAGGCCGTGGCGTTTTTGGAAGAAGATCCGGACAACCGTTATGCGGCCGCGGCTTTGGAGAAAATCAAGACGTTGCAGGCGGTCGGGCTCGGCTATCTGCATTTGGGGCAGTCCTCGTCCGACCTTTCGGGCGGCGAGGCGCAGCGTATCAAGTTGGCTTATTTCCTGCGCAAGGGCGCGTCCGAGAAGCCGACGCTGTTCATCTTCGACGAACCGACGACGGGCTTGCATTTCCACGACATCGACAAGTTGCGGACGTCGTTCGAAGCGTTGTTGCGCGCCGGTCATACGATTATCGTGGTGGAGCACCATCCGGATGTCATCAAGTTGGCCGACTGGGTCATCGACATGGGGCCGGAGGGCGGCAAGCAGGGCGGCACGGTGCTGTTCGAGGGCGTGCCCGAAGACCTGCCGGCCTGTAAGGCTTCCTATACGGCACGCTATATCAAAGACAAACTGTCGGTTAAAAACGAAAAACCGGGGAAGAAGTCAGCCGCCCCGTCAAAAGTGAAGAAAAATGGACGTAAAGAATAATTGGCCGTTACAGCGTTACACGACCTTCGGCGTGGATGCCGACGCCCGTTTCTATGCGGAAGCCGAAACGGAAGAGGAATTGGTCGCGCTGTTGCAGGATGCGCGCTATGCCCAATGTCCGAAACTGATTTTGGGGGGCGGCAGCAATATCCTGTTTCTGGACGATTTTCCGGGCCTGGTGATTCATCCCGTCAACCGGACGCTGAAAGCCGAAGTGCAGGGCTTCAAGGTGCTGTTGCGCGTGGGCGCCGGCTGTGTGTGGGATCAGGTGGTGCGTTACACGGTCTATCGTTCGTGGTGGGGCTTGGAGAATTTGGCCGGCATACCCGGCTGTGTCGGCGGGGCGGTCGTGCAGAACATGGGCGCTTACGGCGCCGAAATTCAGGACTGCGTGGTGTCGGTGACGGCCATTCGGAAGTCGGACGGGCAGCGCGTCGTTTTCACGAAGGAAGAATGCGCCTACGGCTATCGCACCAGCCTGTTCAAGCATAAGGATTCGCCCTATATCGTTTGGGAAGTGCTGTTGGAACTGAGCCTCAACCGGGGACCGTTGCTCTCTTACGGGGCCTTGTCCGCCAAATGGTCGGCCGAAGCCTTGGCGGAAATCACGCCCGGCGACATGATGCGCGAAGTGTTGCGGATACGCCGGCAGAAATTGCCCGACCCCAAGGTGTTGGGCAGCGCGGGCAGCTTTTTCGCCAACCCGGTGGTCTCGACCTTGCATTACGAACGCTTGAAGGCCGAATACGCCGGTTTGCCGGGGCATCCCGTGGCGCAGGGCGTCAAGATTCCGGCCGCCTGGCTCATTGAACAATGCGGTTGGAAAGGGTATCGCGAAGGCGACGCGGGGGTCTATGAAGGCCAACCGCTCGTTTTGGTCAATTACGGCATGGCCACCGGCGCCGAGATATGGGAGTTGGCCGGCCGCATCCGCGAAAGCGTGGAAAAGAAGTTCGGTATCCGCTTGCAGGCGGAAGTCTGTCTTTACGGTACGGACGAAGATAAACTGCAATTGCATTATCAGGAAGTGTTGGATAAAATGTTCCACAGCCTGCCGATGTTCCAGCGTATCGGGGCGGCGGCCTACAAGGCCGACCTATCCAATACGGAGAAGATGATGGAGGCTTTGAACCATCCGTACCGGCGGTTCAAGTCCGTCCATGTGGCGGGGACGAACGGCAAGGGTTCCTGCTCGCATCTGCTGGCCGCTGTCTTTCAGGCGGCGGGCTATAAGACCGGGCTTTACACCTCGCCGCACCTGAAGGATTTTCGGGAGCGGATCCGCATTAACGGCGAGATGATTCCCAAAGAGCGCGTCATCGCGTTCTATGAGGCCAACGCGCCCTTGTTCGAACGGATAAAGGCCTCGTTCTTTGAAATGACGGTGGCGATGGCTTTCGACTATTTCGCGCGGGAGCACGTGGAAATCGCGATTATAGAGGTGGGCATGGGCGGCCGGCTCGATTCGACGAACGTCATCACGCCCGAACTGTCGGTCATCACGAACATCAGCCCGGACCATATGCAGTTCTTGGGCGATACGTTGGCGAAGATCGCCGAAGAGAAGGCCGGCATCATCAAGCCGGACGTGCCGGTCGTCGTGGGCGAGACGCAGGTGCAGACGTTGCCCGTATTCCAGAAAAAGGCGGCCGCGGCCGGCAGTCCGATTGTGTTCGCCGACGAAGTGTTTGCCGTGACCCTGAAAGCCGATACGCCGGAAGGCCTGCACGTGGACGTGACCAAACAAGACCGTCCGTATATGGCGGATTTGGTTTGCGCGTTGCGCGGATCGTCCTACCAGTTGAAGAACATCGCGACGGTGATGGCGGCCGTGGAACGGTTGAAGGAAAAATACACGCTCGGCGAGGCGGATATCCGGAACGGCTTCCGGCAGGTGCTGGAAACGACGGGCTTGCGCGGCCGCTGGCAACAGATCGGCCAAAAGCCGGACGTGTTCGTCGATACGGGGCACAACGAAGGCGGCGTGGCCTTGGTCATGGAAATGATAGCCAAACGGCGGTTCAAGCAGTTGCGCATCGTGTGGGGCATGGTGCGGGACAAGGATATCTCCCATGTCATGGCCTTGTTGCCGAAGGATGCGACTTATTATTTCTGCGCCGCGGATATCGAACGCGCGTTGCCGGCCCGGGATATGGCGGCACAGGGGGCGGCCTTCTCGTTGCAGGGCAAGGCCTATGCGTCGGTATGGGCGGCCTTGCAGGCGGCCAAGGCGGAGGCCGGGCCGGAAGACTTGATTTACGTGGGCGGCAGTACGTTTGTGGTGGCGGAAGTATTGTAAAACGGATAGAAAGGAAAGCGGACGATGTTGAAGAAAATGCCGGATACCATCGTATTGGTATTCTACATGGTGCTGACGGCGGCGGCGCTGACATGGGTGGTGCCGAGCGGCGAATATGTGCGCGAATGGACGGAGGTGGACGGCCAAATGAAAGAGGTGGTCGTGGACGACTCGTTCCATTACGTGGAACGGGCGCCGCAACTGTTCAGCGTTTTCTTCGCGCTGATGAAAGGCTTTGTCGATAAGGCCGACATCATCGTCTTTGTCTTGATTGTGGGCGGCGCGTTTTGGATACTCAACGGTACGGGGGCCATCGACCGGGGCGTCAAGGCGTTTGTGCGGCGGTTGCGGCGCAAGGAACGCAAGGGCGGCTGGTGGACGGTGGACGATACGGTGCTGACGTTGATTATGGTGGTTTTCAGCTTGTTCGGCGCGGTGTTCGGCATGAGTGAGGAGACGCTGGCGTTTATCCTGATATTTGTGCCGATGGCTATTTCGATGGGCTACGACTCGATAGTGGGCGTATGTATCAGTTATTTGGCCGCCCATGTCGGGTTTGCGGGCGCGATGCTGAATCCGTTTACGGTGGGGGTGGCGCAGGGCTTGGCCGGGCTGCCGCTGTTTTCGGGCGTGGAATACCGCTTCCTGTGTTGGCTCGTGCTGACGGCTGCGGCCGTGGTTGTCGTATTGGCCTACGCCCGCAAGCTGCGGAAAGACCCGACGGTTTCGCCCATGTACCGCTTGGATGACTTTTGGCGGCGCGGCGCGGAAACGGCGGTGTCGGAAGGTTTGGCGGACACGGCGGTTGCGGGCGTTTCGACGCCGGCCGTGCGTCGCCGTTATATTGTATATGCTGTTTTGGCGGTGACGCAAGTCGTCATGGCCTGTCTGTATCCGATGGCGGCCTTCGATTTGTTCGGGCAGACGTTCCGGTTGCCGGTGCTGCCTTGTTTGGCGGGGCTGTTCGTGCTGTGCGGCGGCTATGCGGCGCGCCGTTCCTCGGCGGCCTTCTCGATGGGGCTGTTGCTGTTCACGATTCTCTATTTGGTGGTGGGCGTGCTGTGTTACGCCTGGTATATGACCGAAATCGCCGGCCTGTTTTTCGCGATGGGGCTGGCCGCCGGCTTGGCGTCGGGCATGGGCATGAATCCGCTGATGCGGCGTTTTATGGAAGGGGTCAAGGATATGTTGGAACCGGCCATGATCATCGGCTTGGCCAGCGGCATCATCTTCATCCTGCGGGAAGGCAAGATTATCGACACCCTGCTCTACAGCGTTTCCTATGCGATGTCCGAGGCCGGGGAGGTGGCGTCCTTGGCCGGGATGTATCTGTTCCAAACGCTGTTGAACGTCGTTATGCCGTCCGGTTCGGCCAAGGCCGCGCTGACGATGCCGATTATGGCGCCCCTGTCCGACTTGCTGCATATCTCGCGGCAGACCACGGTGCTGGCGTTCCAGTTCGGCGACGGTTTCACGAATATGATTACGCCGACGTCGGGCATTTTGATGGGCGTGTTGGGCGCGGCCCGCATCCCTTATACGGTTTGGCTGAAGTGGGTCTATAAATTCATCCTGTTTTGCATAGGGTTGGGCTTTTTGCTGCTCCTGCCTACATTATATATTACGTTTAATGGATTTTAATACACGGGAAAATGGAAGTCTATAAATTCGGAGGCGCCTCGGTCAAGGGCGCGGAAGCCGTCCGCCATGTGGCGCAGATTTTAGCCAGGGAACAAGGGCCGAAAGTATTGGTGTTTTCGGCCATGGGCAAGACGACGAATGCGTTGGAAGCCTTGTTGAACGCGTTTTTCCAACAGGCACCCGACCGGGCGGAGGCGTTCAAGAAACTGATGACCGACCATATCGCCATCTTTCAGGCGCTGTTTACGCCGGATACCGAACGCTACGCGCTGGTGCAAGGCCTGTTGCGGGAACGCTTCGAACAATTGTACCAACGTCTGCTGGAAGCGGCGGTGTTGCCTTATGACCAAGCCTACGACCAGATTGTGTCCTATGGCGAGCGTCTTTCCACGCTGTTGATTGTGAATTACCTGCAAGAAAACGGATTGCCGGTCGAGATGATAGACGCGGCCGATTTGATCCGGACCGACAGCCGTTTCCGCGAGGCCGGCGTGCAGTGGGAAACGACGGTGCGGCAGATACGGGCGGCCGTATTGCCGTTGCTGGAACAGGGCAAATGGGTGCTGACGCAGGGCTTTATCGGCGGCGACGGCCAGGGGCATACGACGACCCTGGGCCGGGAAGGATCCGACTATTCGGCCGCGATTTTGGCCCACAGCATCGACGCGCGGCAGATGACGATTTGGAAAGACGTGCCGGGCGTGTTGAACGCCGACCCCAAGTATTTTTCCAACACGTGCAAGCTGGCGCATATCTCGTACAGCGATGCCACCGAATTGGCCTATTTCGGCGCCAGCGTCATCCATCCGAAAACCATCAAGCCGTTGCAGAACAAGCATATCCCGCTCTACGTGCGTTCGTTCATCCAGCCCGATGAACCCGGTACGTGGGTCGGATTGGATAATGTGGAGAACACGGTGGTGCCGTCCTATATCTTCAAGCCGAATCAGATTCTGCTGTCGGTATATCCCAAGGATTTCTCGTTTATAGAGGAAATCGGCCTGGCGCGTATCTTCGATTTGTTGGCGCGTTACGGCATGAAAGTCAACCTGATGCAGAACTCCGCGTTGAGTTTCTCGTTGTGCTTGGATGGGGCCAAAGGCCGTTTCCCAGAATTGTTGGGCGCCCTGTCGGCGGAATTCGACTGCGTCTATAACGAAGGCATGGATTTGGTGACGATCCGCCATTATACGCCGGCGGTCGTCGAACAGATTGTGGCCGGTCGCGCCGTATTGCTGGAACAGCGGACGCGGCATACCGTCCAGTTGGTCGTGGCGCGCAAGGCCTAATCCAACGGCTGGTATTCGTAAGCGCCGAGTGTCGGCACCATAGGCCGTGCAAAGCCCGTGATATCGTTTTCCGCAGCCCCCGACACGGCGGCCGGCGACCCTTTACGGAAGGCGCCCGACGTGGTGTCGGCAATGCGGAAGTCCGTCCGGTTGTATTGGATATCGTGGAATTTAGGATCTAAATTGATCGCGCAGGCGGAAAATTTGTCCAGCTCGCCGATATTCGCCGTGTTGCGTTGGCGTATCAGGCAGTGGTCGAA
>CAMWIS010000060.1 GCA_947174375.1 uncultured Bacteroidales bacterium | reverse complement strand
TTTTTTACCATATCTTCCAAGGGGCCTTGCCACTCTCCCACATCTCCTCCAACTCGCGTTTCTCACGCTGCGTATCCATCGGCCGCCAAAAACCGTCATGCCGGTAGGCCACGAGTTCGCCATCGGCCGCCAAGGTCTCCAACGGCTTGCGTTCCCAAATCGTATCGTCGCCGTCGATGTAGTCGAGCACCTTGGGTTCGAGCACGAAGAAGCCGCCGTTGATCCAACTGCTGTCGCCCTTGGGCTTCTCCTGAAACGAGAACACCTTGACCTCGTCCTGCGCGTTGAACGTGATGGCGCCGAACCGGCCCGACGGCTGTACGACCGTTACGGTGGCCAGTTTCTTCTGCGCGCGGTGGAACTTGAGCAATTCGTCTATGCGGATGTCGGCCACACCGTCGCCGTAGGTCATCAAAAACGGCTCGTCGGGGGCGAGATAATCCTTGATGCGTTTGAGACGGCCGCCCGTCATCGTGTTCAAGCCCGTATCCACCAGCGTGATTTTCCACGGTTCGGCGTGCGAATGGTGGATTTCCATGCCGTTGTTCCGCAAATCGACGGTCAAATCGGCCTGGTGCAGATAGTAATCGGCGAAATACTGCTTGATCATATAGGCCTTGTAGCCGCAGCATACGATGAACTCGTTGATGCCGTAGGCCGAATAAATCTTCATGATATGCCACAGAATCGGCTTGCCGCCGATTTCCACCATCGGTTTGGGGCGGACGTCGGTTTCTTCCGAAAGGCGCGTGCCAAAGCCGCCGGCCAAGAGAACTGCTTTCATAACGTTTCGGTTTGATGAACGCTATCGTTGTTTTATAAAATCCGCTATCTGCCGCAACACATAGGTTATCTGCGCCTCCGTCAGCCCCGGATACGTGCCGAGGAAGAACGTGGCGTTCATGATATGGTCGGTGTTGTGCAGGTCGCCGACCGTGCGTTTGTCGATGGACAGATAGGCCGGTTGACGCAACAGGTTGCCGCCGAATAGGTTGCGCGTCTCCACGCCCTTACCCTGCAGGTAGTCGGTGAGTTCGGTGCGCGTGAAGCCCGCCCCCTCGCGTACCGTGACCGGATAGGCGAACCAAGCCGGGTCGGAACCGGGCGTGGCGTAAGGCAGGATGAACTGGTCTTCCCAAGCTTTGAAGCCCGCTTCCCATCGGCGGAAATTGGCTTTCCGCTTTTCGATGAAGGCCGGCAGTTTTTCCATCTGCGCCACGCCGACGGCCGCTTGCAGGTCGGTTACCTTGAGGTTGTAGCCGATATGCGAATAGACGTATTTGTGGTCGTAGCCCAACGGCAGTTCGCCGTATTGCTGCGTATAGCGGCGGCCGCAACGGCCGTTTTCGCCGCCCTTGCAATAGCAGTCGCGTCCCCAGTCGCGCAGCGCGCGCACGGCGCGCGCCAAGACCGGCGAATCGGTGCAGACCGCGCCGCCCTCGCCCATCGTGATGTGGTGCGCCGGATAGAACGAATAGGAAGCGATATGGCCGAACGTGCCCACGTTTTTGCCGTGATAGGTGGAACCCAACGCATCGCAGCAGTCTTCCACGAGGTAGAGGTGGTGCTTTTCGGCGATACGGCCGATGGCGTCCAAGTCTATCGGGTTGCCGAGCGTGTGGGCCAGCATGATGGCGCGCGAACGGGGCCCTACCGCCGCCTCTATCTGTGCGGGCAGGGCGTTGTAGGTACCCACCTCGACATCGACGAAGACCGGCACGAGCCCGTTTTGCAGAATGGGATTGACCGTTGTGGGGAAGCCGGCGGCCACCGTAATGACTTCGTCACCGCGGCGGAGGGCCTTCTCGCCCAGAAGGGGCGAGGTGAGCGCCGTCAAGGCCAGCAGATTGGCCGACGAGCCGGAATTGACGATAAACGTGTGGGCCGAGCCCGTAAAGTCGGAGAAACGGCGCTCAAATTCGCGCGCAAACCGGCTTTCGGTCAGATAAAAGTCCAACGATGCCTCTACGGCGTACTGCAATTCCTTTTCGTCGAACACGCGGCCCGCATAGTGCACGAGCTGAGGGTCGGACGGGGCGGACGCGAAACGCAATTCGTAGTATTGCTTCACTTTTTCGGCGATTTCCGCCCGCAATCTCTTTTCCGCTTCCTGCTCCATATCCCGTGGTTTTATTGTTCAACGCCCGTCAGCAATTCAAAATCTTTCGGCAAGCCGATTTCCACCTTTTCGCGCCGCCCCGTCCGCGGATTCGGAAACGCGAGCGAATAGGCCATGAGCCGGATTTGCCGCTTGACGCTGTCGTCGGCGCCGTATTTGCGGTCGCCCACAATCGGGCAGCCCATGTCGGAGAGATGCACGCGGATCTGATTCTTGCGGCCGGTCTCCAAGCGCACTTCGAGCAAGGTCGTGCCGTCGGCCTCGTGGTGCCGCAGCGTCCGGTAATGGGTCACCGCCCATTTGGCGCCGGCTTCCTCCTGCGCCACCGAATACATGACCTGGCGCGCGTTCTCTTTCAAGAACGAGCTGCACACACCCGCCGCCTTTTCGGGACGGCCTTCCACAAGCGCATAGTATTTCTTTTCCACGTCCTGCCAATGATCCTGCAAGAACGCCTTGGTCTCTTCGTTTTTGGCGAACATGAGCAGGCCGCACACCTCGCGGTCGAGGCGGTGGACCGTATAGGCCCGCTGCCGGTGCCGCGTCTTCTGCAACACGTAACTGTTGACGATGCCGAACATCGAGCGCACCTTTTCGGTCGTGCGGCCCGAGGTCAGGATGCCGGCGGGCTTGAACACGACCATCATGTCGTCGTCTTCGTACAGAATGCGGAAAGGCGCTTTCTCGCGGTAGAGTTCCCGCGCCGAATAGCGTTTGAACATGACGCGCTCGCCCTTGCGCAAGGGCGTTTCCGCGTGTTTCATCAACGCGCCGTCCGCGGTCGAGACACAGCCCAAGCGTATCGCCTTTTTGAGACGCGTGCGGTTGCTGTCCGGAAACGCTTCCAACAGCAAATCGATGAGGCTGATATCACGTTCGGCCGTCAGGGTCATAATTGGATTTGTTCGCCGTTTTTATCGTAAAACCTGTATTCCAAGAAATTCAGCGAATCGTAACTTTTAAGCCCGATCCAACGGTGGTAACGCCGCCACCAGTTCCGTTGCGCCCAGCGCCAGTTGCCGCGCATATAGGCATAGACATACGGGTGCACAACCACGGTGAAACGCCGCGCGTTCGTGTCTTTGATCAGGTAATCCACCTGCTTGTCGATTTCGTCGGTGAGGCAGATGCTGGGTTTGATTTCGCCCGTGCCGCCGCAGGTGGGGCAGGTTTCAAGCACCTTGACCTGCGTCTGCGGACGGAACCGCTGGCGCGTAATCTGAATGAGGCCGAATTTGGTGGGCGGCAGAACCGTATGCTTGGACGGGTCTTTCTCCATGGCCTTGACCATGGCGTCGAACAGCGTCTTGCGGTTGGCCGCCTCGCGCTGGTCGATGAAATCCACGATGATGATACCGCCCATATCGCGCAGACGCACCTGCCGCGCCACTTCCAAGGCCGCGTCCAGGTTTACCTGCAGCGAATTGCTCTCCTGGCTCTGGTCGGCGTTCATGCGGTGGCCGCTGTTCACGTCTATGACGTGCATGGCCTCGGTATGTTCCACGACGATATAGGCCCCGTTGTGGCGCAGGTTGACGACCTTGCCGAACGAAGACTTGATCTGCTTGGAGATGCCGTAATGGTCGAAGATGGGTTCCTTGCCCTTGTATAGCTTGACGATGTCTTTCTTTTCGGGCGCAATCCGCATGATGTACGCCTGTATTTCGTCGAACAACTGCTGGTCGTTCGTGGCGATATGGTTGAAATCGTTGTTGAGGAAATCGCGCAGGATGCTCACGGCCTTGTCCAATTCGCTGCACACCTTCATCGGCGCCTTGGCGTGCAACAGTTGCCGTTCGATATGCGCCCACTTCTTGGTCAGCGCCGTCATGTCGGCGTCCAGGTCGGCCACGCTCCTGCCCTCGGCCACCGTGCGGATGATGACGCCGAAATTATGCGGCCGTATGCTCTGGATTAAACTCTTGAGCCGGGAACGTTCCTCCGGGTTCTTGATTTTCTGCGAGATGGAAACCTTGTTGGAGAACGGCACCAGCACCAAATAACGCCCCGGGAAAGAAATCTCCGCGCTCAGACGCGGCCCTTTCGTCGAAATCGGCTCTTTCGTCACCTGCACCAACAGGCTTTGGTTCTGTTTGAGAACCGACGATATCTTGGCGTTTTTAGGCGTTTCCTCCCGATTCTTGTATTTCTGGATATCGGTCTGCGCGCGGTCGCCGTTGATGGCGCACTGCGTAAACCGATGGAACGATGCGAATTGCGGACCGACGTCCAAATAATGCAAAAAGCCTTCCTTTTCGGCGCCGACTTCGATGAACGCCGCATTCAACCCGGGCATCAGCTTCTTGACCCGGCCTAAAAATACATCCCCTACCGAGTGCATCGTATTGTTCTTTTCCCGATGCAACTCCACCAACTGCTTATCCTCAACTAACGCTATTACAACCTCTTGCGCGTTAGAATCTACGATTAATTCCTTATTCACACAACTTCCGTTTGATAAAATACAAACAGTAGGCACGCCTAAGCATACCTACTGTTGCATATTTGGGTCATCTATAAGAGATAACTATCTCTTTTTATGGCGATTCTTACGTAAACGCTTCTTGCGTTTATGCGTCGCCATTTTATGCCGCTTACGTTTCTTTCCGCTCGGCATGGCTTAGGCCTTTACGTTCTTCTTAACGTTCGTCAGGAAGGATTTGGCCGGCTTGAACGCGGGAATGTTGTGGGCGGGAATTTCGATGGACGTGTTCTTCGAAATGTTGCGGCCCGTTTTCTTCGCGCGGGTTTTGATGATGAAACTGCCAAAACCTCTCAGGTAAACGTTCTGACCGGAAATCATGTTGTCTTTGATGACATCCATAAACGTTTCTACGGTCGCCAATACAACGGTTTTTTCCAAACCCGTCTTGGCGGCGATTTCGGATACGACTTCTGCTTTTGTCATGGTATTTTGTAATTATGGGTTTATACTCTGCCTTGATGCCGGGCCAAGCCCCCAAACGGACTGCCCGCCATTTTTAGCCGATGCAAATATAAGAATATTTTCCAAATAATCATCTTTTGTCGGGGCTTTTTTCTATTTTTGTTTTCATGTCACAGCTATCTGACCTACTAATAAATTGGTATTCAAAAAACAAACGCGACCTTCCCTGGCGCGGGACGCAAGACCCGTACCCGATTTGGCTGTCGGAAATCATCCTGCAACAGACCCAGGTCAAACAGGGGCTGCCCTACTTCAACCGCTTTATGGCCGCCTTCCCCACCGTGCAGGCCTTAGCCGAAGCCCCGGAGGAGACCGTGCTCAAACAATGGCAGGGCTTGGGCTACTACAGCCGCGCCCGCAACCTGCACGCGGCGGCCAAGTGCGTCTGCGAACGGCACGGCGGCCGGTTCCCCGACACCTATGAGGCCGTGCGCGCGTTGCCGGGCATAGGCGACTATACGGCCGCCGCCATCCTGTCTTTCGCGTTCCGCCAACCGTTTCCGGTCATCGACGGCAACGTGTTCCGCGTGGTAAGCCGCATCAACGGCATGACCGAACCCGTGGACACGCCCGCCTGCCGCGCCGAAATCAAGGCGTTCTTGGACCGGCAGATTGACCGGCGGCGGCCCGACCTGTTCAACCAGGCCATGATGGAATGGGGCGCGTTGCTGTGCCAGCCCGGTAAGTCGGCGCCCTGCCTGCAAAACCCCGAAGCGTGCTTTTACCACCGGCATTGCCGGGCGCTGCGCGACGGGCTCGTGGAGCGGTTGCCGGTCAAGAAGGCGAAAAATGCCGTGCGCGAACGTTATCTGCACTATTATTATGTGGCGCGACCCGACGGGCTGTATCTGCGGCGGCGGCAGGCCAACGACATCTGGAAGGGACTGTTCGACCTGCCCTGCATAGAGACCGCCTCGGCCGACGCCCCGATAGACGGCCTGCCGCGCGTGAAGCAATACACGCATCTGCTGACGCACCAGCGGCTGCACCTGTTCTTTTACGAAGCACCCAAGCAACTGCCGCCGCAGCTCGACACGGACGGCTGTTTTCCCGTCGCCCCGGAACACTGGGCCGACTATGCCGTGCCCAAAGTCATCGAAAAGTTTTTGGATTTTTTAAGGGAAAAACATCGTTAAAAGCGGAGTTCGTCCGTACATTATCCAAAACCTTTAAAATTTCAGTATTATGAATGGCGTAAACAAAGTCATCCTGATCGGAAACTTGGGCAAGGATCCCGAAGTTTTCACATTCGCCAACGGACAGAAGAAAGTCCGCATGGTGATGGCGACCTCCGAAACGTACAAAAACAACAACGGAGACCGCATCGAACAGACCGAATGGCATTCGGTCGTCCTCTACCGCGGCTTGGCCGAGGTGGCGGAGAAATACCTTAGAAAAGGCAATGCCGTGTATGTGGAGGGCAAACTCCGCACGCGCTCTTGGGAAGACGACAAGGGCGAAAAACGGTACGTGACCGAAATCGAGGCGCAGAACTTCACGATGCTGGGCGGCGGAAACGGCAACAAAAAGCCCGAAACGCCGGCCGTGGAGAAAGGCGATCCCGTGATGCCGTCCGTGCCTACAAGCGTGGACAAGGACGAGGCGTACTACGACCCGTCGGACGACGCACTGCCGTTCTGAGGCCCGCCGACCGGCACGACCGACAAGCGGCCCGGCTGAGCGGCACGGTGCCCTTCATCGTACAGGGGCATCGGGTGACGCGGACGGCGCGGCACGGTCAACGGTTTAGGCAACAAAAAAAAGGCTGCCCCGAAAGGGACAGCCTTTTTTTTATCGCGTCAACGACCTTAGCGGGCGTTGAAAGCGTCCAAGCCGCCTTGCAGATAGGCGATGAACGCATCCACATCGCTCTTGTAGCCGTAAGACGTGGCCACGATGGGTTCGCCCTCGCCATCCAACAGATGGTAGAACGGCAACGTGTTCGTCTTGAATTTCGTCACTTCGAAATCCGCATTGCGCTTGCCGAGCGTCTTTTTAACATTGCCGTCAACGGTGGAGGTAATCCATTCGTTTTCGGGCAAGGCCGTGCGGTCGTCGCAATAGAGCGCCACGATGACGTATTGTTTCAGCAAGGCCTGAACGCGCGGGTCGGTCCATACTTCCATCTCCATCTTCTTGCAGTTGGCGCAGGAGTGGCCCTTGAAGTCGATGAACACCGGCTTGTGCTGCTGCTTGGCGCAGGCCAAACCTTCTTCATAGTCGAAATAACCTTTGAGGCCGAACGGCAACGTCAGCTTGTCGGCATACTTGGGCGTGCCGCACAAAACCTGTTCGTCGCCGGCCACCGCCCCGGGCATGGCCACGGTCGAAGCCGCCGCGCCCTTGCTCAAGTCGAACTGCTGTACCGTCATGGGCGGCACCAAAGCCGACACCATCTTCAACGGCGCGCCGAACAGACCCGGAATCAGGTAAACGACGAACGTGAACGTGATGATGACGAGTACGAGACGGAACACGCCGATATGGGGCACGTCGCTGTCGTGCGAGAATTTGATTTTGCCCAACAGGTAGAAGCCCATGAGCGTGAACAGCACAATCCAAATGGCGAGATAAACTTCGCGCGTGAACAGATGCAGTTCATAAACCTGGTCGATGTTCAACAGGAACTTCATGCCGAACGCCAGCAATACGAAGGCGAACACCACCTTGACCGAGTTGAGCCAACCGCCGCTGCGAGGCAGTTTCTCCAACATGGACGGGAAGAGCGAAAGCAGGAAGAACGGCAGGCCCATGGCCAAACCGAAGAAGAACATCCCCAACAGCGGTTTGAGCACCGACGAACCCATGGCCGCTTCCACGAGCAGGGCCGCTACGAACGGGCCCGTGCAGGAGAACGACACGATGGCCAATACGGCCGCCATGAAGAACGCGGAGATATAACCGCCCTTGTCGGCCTTGGCGTCCATTTTGTTGGACAGGCCCGTGGGCAACGTGATTTCGAACAGGCCGAAGAACGAGAACGCGAAGACGACGAACAGCGCGAAGAAAATGAGGTTCGGAATCCAGTGCGTACTCAATACGTTGGCGAAATCGGCACTCTTGGTGAGCGCGACGATGGCGCCGATAACCGTATATAACAACGTGATCGAACCCGTGAAAATCGCGCCTTTCAGAATGCCGGTCGCACGACCGCCCTTACCGCTGGCGTCGCTGTCGATAAAGAACGATACCGTCATCGGAATCATCGGGAACACGCAGGGCGTGAATACGGCGGCCAAACCGGCCAAAATCGCGATGAGGATAAAGCCGGCCAAGGATTCGCCCTCCGCCTTTTCAGCGGCGGCTTCTTCGGCCACTTCCGCAACGACCGCTTCCACGGCCTCCACCACGGCTTCGGTTTCCTTTTCAACTTCGGCCAAGACTTCCGTCACATCTTCGGCGGGCGCCGCCGCGGCTTTCTTCAAATCGGCCGCCTTGACATTGAACGAGAAAGGAATGTCGTTGAACGGCAGACAGGTTTCGTCGTTGCAGACCTGATAGTCGATCGTGCCTTTGATTTCAAGGTCTTTGGCTTCGGTCAACGTGACGGTCTGGCGGAACGTGGCGTCTTTCTTGAAGAACTGCACCATGACGCCGAACGTCTCGTCTTTTTCCGAAACGGGCTTGGGGCTTTCAACGGCCTTGCCTTTGAGTTTGTAGCCGGCATTTTCCGCAAAGATGAACTCCGTGGGCAACGGGCCGAGCGGGTCTTGCTGCTGGGCATAGAGGTGATAGCCGCCGGTTACCGTAGCCGAGAACACCAATACGGCTTCTTGTTCGTTCACGGGCTCTACCGTGAATTTCCATTTTACAGGGTTTTCCTGAGCATTGGCGGCGCCCATTGCCAAAAAGCAAAGGGACAACAGCCAAGTCGCCATTTTTTTCATGTTATTCGATGGTTAAAATTGATGCTTTTATTTCTTCTTCGCCGTTTTCTTGGCGGGCGCAGCCTTCTTGGCGGCCGTCTTCTTGGCCGCAGGCTTGGCAGCCG
>CAMWIS010000059.1 GCA_947174375.1 uncultured Bacteroidales bacterium | reverse complement strand
GTTACCTGACCGGCACCTACCGTTCTACCACCTTCACGGATAGCGAAGCGGAGGTTCTTGTTCATGGCGATTTCAGCGATCAAGTTCACTTCAATCGTCAAGTTATCGCCGGGCATTACCATTTCAACACCGGCCGGCAGCGTGATTTCGCCGGTTACGTCGGTCGTTCTGAAGTAGAACTGCGGACGGTATTTGTTGTGGAACGGCGTGTGACGGCCACCTTCTTCTTTCTTCAAGATATAAACTTCAGCCTTGAAGTGCTTGTGCGGGGTTACGGAACCCGGTTTCGCGATAACCATACCACGACGGATCTGATCCTTGTCGATACCACGGAGCAACAGACCAACGTTGTCGCCGGCTTCGCCGCGGTCCAAAATCTTACGGAACATTTCAACACCCGTTACCGTGGATTTCAGTTTTTCAGCACCCATACCGATGATGTCAACGGGGTCGCCGGAGTTAACAACGCCGGATTCAACACGACCCGTGGCAACGGTACCACGACCGGTGATCGAGAACACGTCTTCGATCGGCATCAGGAAGTCTTTGTCGATGTCACGCGGAGGCAGCGGAATCCAGGTGTCAACCGCATCCATCAATTCAACGATCTTTTCAACCCACTTCGGTTCGTTGTTCAAACCACCCAAAGCGGAACCGCGGATGATAGGCGTGTTGTCGCCGTCGAAACCGTAGAACGTCAACAGTTCACGGATTTCCATTTCAACCAAGTCCAACAGCTCGGGGTCGTCAACCAAGTCAACCTTGTTCATGAAAACCACGATACGGGGTACACCTACCTGACGGGCCAACAGGATGTGTTCACGCGTCTGGGGCATGGGACCGTCGGTGGCAGCTACAACGAGGATGGCACCGTCCATCTGAGCGGCACCCGTTACCATGTTCTTAACGTAGTCGGCGTGGCCCGGGCAGTCAACGTGCGCATAGTGACGGCTTTCCGTCTGATACTCGATATGGGAAGTATTGATGGTAATACCTCTTTCCTTTTCTTCGGGCGCGTTGTCGATCGCATCGAAGGATTTCAGTTCAGAAAGACCTTTGGCGGCCAAAACCGTCGTGATAGCGGCGGTCAAAGTCGTTTTACCGTGGTCAACGTGTCCGATCGTACCAACGTTTACGTGCGGTTTAGTACGTACGAAATTTTCTTTTGCCATATTACAAATTGTTTAAATGTTTAGACTTATTTTGTTTGCAATGTTTTATCTGCAATGTCTTCTATCTAAGCACTAAAACCCCTTTCGGGGCACTTTGAGCCGACAGCGAGAGTTGAACTCGCGACCTCTTCCTTACCAAGGAAGTGCTCTACCACTGAGCTATGTCGGCAAGCGAGCGGAAGACGGGGCTCGAACCCGCCACCTATAGCTTGGAAGGCTATCGCTCTACCAAATGAGCTACTTCCGCCTAAGTGCTGGTGTGGGGGGAGGAGGATTCGAACCTCCGAAGGCTAAGCCGACAGATTTACAGTCTGGTCCATTTGACCGCTCTGGAATCCCCCCGGGTTACAACACCAATCTTCGTTTCGTTGCGTTCTAAGCTTTACAGCACTTTTCCTTTCCCACTTCCTTAGTGAGCCAATGAAGGGATTCGAACCCCCGACCGGCTGATTACAAATCAGCTGCTCTGGCCAACTGAGCTACATTGGCTTAGGCACGCCCTTCATCAAAAAGGATTGCAAAAGTATGGCTTTTTTTCGACATATGCAAACTTTCGCATCTTTTTTTTCACTTTTTTGCGCTTTTTTATGTTTTTGTGCATTTTATCTGTTGAATTCTGCCGAACGAACCGACTATTTTATTATATTTGTAGGTTATTTGAACGAAGTTAGTTAAGAAGACCGATATAATCAACCCAAACAAACCGACTTATGAAGAAAACGCCCGTGACGTTGGCCGCATTGCTGCTGGGTTTCGTATCCACGGCTTTCGCCAACGAAGCCGATCTGGTAGTGCCGGATCTGCGTAACGCCATCTTTTCGAACTTATCGCTGAACGGATGGCAAATGCTTGGCTTAGGCGGCATCCTGATCCTGATTATCATGTACTTCGTACTGCACCAATACCATGGCATCAAGAAATTGCCCGTGCATTCCTCCATGGCGCAGGTGTCGCATACGATTTATGAAACCTGCAAGACGTACCTCAAACAACAGGGGCGCTTCCTGATTATCCTGTTCTGCATCGTGGGGCTGGCCATGACGTACTATTTCTCAGGCCTTTCCCATATGCCGATGCCCAAGGTGCTGCTCGTGCTGCTCTGGGCCATCCTCGGTATCCTGGGGTCTTACGGCGTGGCGTGGTTCGGCATCCGCATCAATACGATCGCCAACAGCCGCACGGCCTTCGCCTCGCTGAAAGGCAAGCCGTGGCCGGTGGTCAACATCCCGCTGCGGGCCGGCATGAGCGTCGGCCTGTTCCTCATCACGGTGGAACTCATCATGATGCTGTTCATCCTGCTGTTCGTACCCTCCGACTGTGCGGGCGCCTGCTTCGTCGGCTTCGCCATCGGGGAATCGCTGGGGGCGAGCGCGTTACGGATTGCCGGCGGTATCTTCACGAAAATCGCCGACATCGGGGCCGACCTGATGAAAGTCGTTTTCAAAATCGGCGAGGATGACCCGCGGAACCCCGGCGTGATTGCCGACTGTACGGGTGACAATGCCGGCGACAGCGTCGGCCCGACCGCCGACGGCTTCGAAACCTACGGCGTAACCGGCGTTGCCTTGATTTCGTTCATCCTGCTGGCGCTCGGCGTGGAATTCCAGCCGCAGCTCATCGTTTGGATTTTCGTCATGCGTATCATTATGGTGATGACCTCGCTCCTCTCCTACTTTATAAATAACGCCTGGTCAACCCACCGTTTCAAAAACGCGGCGCACTTCAACTTCGAAACCCCGTTGACAACCTTGGTATGGATTACCTCCATCATCTCCATCGGCGTTTGCTTCGGCGTCAGCTACCTGCTGTTGGGCGACCTGCATACCGGCATCGACGGACTGTGGTGGAAATTGGCCAGCATCATCGGTTGCGGTACGCTGGCGGCCGCCATCATCCCCGAACTGACGAAAGTGTTTACGAGTTCCAAGTCCATCCACGTGCAGGAAGTGGTGACGGCCTCGCGCGAAGGCGGCGCTTCGTTGAACATCCTCTCCGGTATGGTGGCCGGTAATTTCAGCGGCTTCTGGAAAGGCATCACGATTGTGGCCTTGATGTGCATCGCGTTTTGGATCAGCTCCATGGGCCTGGACGCCTTGATTGCGGATCCGGCCAACAAGGGCTATATCGCGATTTTCGCGTTCGGCCTCGTGGCGTTCGGCTTCCTGAGCATGGGCCCCGTGACGATTGCCGTGGACAGCTACGGCCCCGTGACCGACAACGCGCAGTCGGTGTTCGAACTGTCGCGCATCGACAAACGCCCGAACATCGAACAGGACATTGAAAGCAACTTCGGCTTTACGCCCGATTTTGAAAAGGGTAAGTTCTATCTGGAAGAAAACGACTCGGCCGGCAATACGTTCAAGGCCACGGCCAAACCGGTACTCATCGGCACGGCCGTTGTGGGCGCGACGACGATGATTTTTGCCATCGTCTTGATTTTGAAGAGCCTCGGTATGCTTTCATTGGAACTGACGTCCGCCCCCGTCCTCTTGGGCTTTATCTGCGGCGGGGCCGTCATCTACTGGTTCTCGGGCGCGTCCATCCAGGCCGTGACGACCGGCGCTTACCGGGCCGTGGAGTTCATCAAGAAAAACCTGAATTTGGATAAGGAAGAAGCCGACATCGAAGATTCGAAGAAAGTCGTGAAGATTTGTACGCAATACGCCCAATACGGTATGTGGAACATCTTCGGCGTGATTTTCTGCCTGACGCTGGCGTTCGCGTTCTTCGATCCCAACTTCTTTGTGGCCTACCTCATGGGCATCGCGATTTTCGGTCTGTTCCAGGCCTTGTATATGGCCAACGCCGGCGGTGCGTGGGACAACGCCAAGAAGGTGGTGGAAGTGGATTTGAAAGAAAAGGGCACACCGCTGCACGACGCTTCGGTGGTGGGCGACACGGTAGGCGACCCCTACAAGGACACGACCTCGGTTTCGCTGAACCCCATCATCAAGTTCTCGACGCTGTTCGGCCTGTTGGCGGCGGAAATCGCCGTGACGATGAAGCTGAACACGATTCAGGCCGGTACCCTCGACTTTACCCCGGTGGTCGGCGTGCTGTTCCTGCTCGTCGGCCTGTATTTCGTTTACCGCTCGTTCTACAAGATGCGGATTCCGAAAGCGGATAAGAAGAAATAGCGGTTGCCGCACGGCAAAACCGCAAGCCCCGTCCCGATGCGCCCTACGGCGTTCTCCGGACGGGGTTTTTCATTTTTTGTAAAAATTTGCATTTATCAAATAATCGTTATATCTTTGCACCCTCTTTACGGGGCATTAGCTCAGTTGGCTAGAGCGTTTGACTGGCAGTCAAGAGGTCAGGGGTTCGACTCCCCTATGCTCCACAACCCAAGCTGTAAATCAGCGAATAAAAAAGCCCCTCTCAAAGGGGCTTTTTTATTTTCAAGACGTGCGCGGGATAAACGGGCGTAAGGGAGCGACCGCGGCGAAACGGGCGCTGGCCAATCAGGACAAGGTTATCCTACGCGTACCCGGCTTCCGCCCCCACCCGTGGGCTCCACCAAAATCCGGCACGGAATCCGCTCCGTCATTTCGGCCACGTGCGTGATGACGCCCACCTTACGGCCCTGCGTCTGCAAATGTTCCAAAGCCGCCATCGCGGTCTGCAACGTATCGGCGTCCAATGAGCCGAAACCTTCGTCTATGAACAGAGAATCCACCCGCATCGTATTGGAGGAAAGCGACGCCAAGCCCAAAGCCAAGGCCAACGAGACGAGGAACGACTCGCCGCCCGAAAGCGAATGCACGCTCCGCACTTCGCCCAGCATATCCCCGTCTTCGACCTGTAAGGCCAACGTATCGCCGACCCGCTGTATCGTATAGCGTTTGGTCAGCTGTTCCAAATGACGGTTGGCGTAACCGAGCAGGATATCCAACGTATAAGCCTGCGCCATCTGCTTGAACTTGCCGCCGTCGGCACTGCCGAACAACTCGTTGAGTTTGGCCCATTCTTCGTAGGCGAGACGGGCCTTCTCCATGTCGGCCGTCAGTTGCTGCAAATGCGCCTGCCGCTCCGCTTCCTGCCGGAATTGCAATTCGAGCTCGGTCTTGCGCCGTTGCCGTTCTTCCAAGGCCTGTTTAGCCTCGGCCTCCTGCGCCGCCAAGGCCGCACGGTCGGTGTCTTCGGCCGGATGGGCCTCCAACTGCCGATGCGCCTGCAACTGCGACTGCCGTTCCGTCCAAACGCTCTGCGCCTGAATGCCGGCCTGCCGCCCCTGCTCGCGTTGCCGTTGCCAAGCCGCCAAATCGGTTTCGGACGTAGCCAACAACTGTTGCAGACGTTCTTCCGTACCGATTTCCGAATGGGCGGAGAGCCAAGCCTGTATCTGTTTTTCTTTCCGGTCTATCGCTTCTTTTAACTCGGCCTGACGGTCGGACAACTGCTTGCTTTGGGTTTCGAGCGCGGTCTTCTGCCGTTCCGCCGTCTGCAAGGCCGTTTCCGCCGACTGCAAATCGGCTTCCAACGCCTGCCGTTGCGCCTTGAAGCGGCCTTCCACCTGCTCCAAGCGTTCCTCGCCCCACAGCTGGCGGTAGTCGTCGGCCAAGGCTTCTATCTGCCGTTGCAGGGCCGCCAACTCCTCCTGCTTTTGCCGCAAGGCCTGCGCCTCCCGCTCCGTTACCTCCTGCAAGCCGGCCAAGGCCACCCGCGCTTCCTGCGCCTGCCGTTCGGCGGCCTGACGGCGGCTTTCATGCTGTTGCCAAGCCGCCACACGGCTTTCGATTTCCGGTTGCAGACGCCCCGCCTGCCATAACGTTTCCCAATCCGGCCAACACGGGCTTAGATGTTGCCCCAAGGCCGCGTGCGCCTCGGCGGCCCGCTTCCGATAGGTTTCGGCCATAGCGTCCAAGCGCTGCACCTCGGCCTGACGGTCCGCCATCCGCTTGGTCTGTTGCGCCATCGCGGCCTGCAAGGCCTCCTTGGCCTGTTTCAGCCGGTTTTCATCTTCGCTCAATACGTCGAGCCGGTCGCCCCACGGATGATGCACGGCCCCGCAGACCGGACACGGCTGCCCTTCCGACAACTGCTGGCGCAACGTAAAGACCTGTTCCGGCAACGCTTCGGCCAACTGTTTGGCCTGTTGCTCCTGTTCGGCCAACACCGCTTGGTCTTTCTCCAACTGCGTGCGGTTCTGCGCGGCCAACGTCTCGTTCTGCCGCTGCTGCGCCGTTTCGTTCACGACGGTTTCGCACAGATTGCGCAACAGGCCGGCCTGCTGCGCCAATTCGGCATCGGCCTGATGTTGTTCCGCATATTGCTGTTCCGCCGCCAAATCTTGGGCCGCCTTGTCTTGCTGGGCGGTCAGACGCGCCAAATCGGCCGTATGCTGTTGCCATTGTTTTTGCTCGGTTTCATACGTTGCCTGCAGTTTGCGACGCTGGGCGTCCCGCTCCTGCACCGTAGTCCGCCACTGTTTGGCTTGCTCCAACTTCGGCACCACCTCCTCTTCGTACTGCCGCAGCCAGGTCTGCAAGGCAGTCTGCGCCCCGGCCCGACGCTGCGTCAAACCCTCCAGGTCTGCCGTCTGCCGCGTCAAATCGGCCGACACCTGCGCGGCCTGTTGCGCCGCCTGTTGCCGTTCGCGCCTATCCCGGCTATAATCGGCATAATCGGTGCGCACCTGCCAGGCGGTTTCCACCTGCGGCAGATGCGGGTGCGCCTCCTCGAAGGCCGCCATCTGCGCCTTGGCCTGTTCCAAGCCCTGCCGCGCGTCCTTTTCGCCCGCCAGCAGTTCATCGAAACGTTGCAGCCACTGCCCGGCCTGCCGGTAGGCCTCGACCTGACGCGTGCGTTGTTCCAAGTCGGGCAACAGGCCGTCGTATTCCGTCTGCAAACGTTCGCGCTCTTCCGCCGACATCAGGCTGAGCCCCGCGCTCTGCAATTCGTATTGCCGATAGTGTTCCGCAGCCTCCTTGTGTTTCTGATACAAGGCCGACGATATACGTCCGAACACCTCCGTGCCAGTCAGTTTCTCCAAAATCTCGGCCTTTTCGGCCTGGGTGGCCTTGAGGAACGCGGCGAAATCGCCCTGCGCCAACAAGACGGAACGCGTGAACTGCGCGAACGACAAGCCGACGAGCTGCGCAATCCGGTTCCACAACTCGGTACGCTTGCCGCCCTCTTCCCGACCGGTTTTGAGATTGTACAGACGGACTTCCGCCTCCTGCAACGCGCCGTCCGCACGGTCACGCGCCCGACGCACCGCCCAGCGCGCCCGGTAGGGTTCGCCCGACAAGGCCATAAAATCGACTTCGGCATAGCCCTCGGCGCAACCGCGGCGCAACAGGAAACGGGCATCGTGCGGCGAAAGCGTCTTGCCGACTTCGGTGATGGCCACGTTGTTTTCCCGTGCCTTTTCCAAACGCGGGGTCTTGCCGTACAAGGCCAGGCACAATACGTCCAACAACGTGGACTTGCCCGCGCCCGTGGGGCCCGTAATGGCGAACAAACCGGCGGAAGCCAAGGGTTCGCGCCGGAAATCCAATTCAAAATCGCCTTCTATCGACGCGATATTCCTGCCGCGTATGGCCAATATCTTCATGCTTCCACCTCCTTAATCACGTCCGACATCAGTTTTTGCAAGGCTTCCGGCATCTCTACGCCGTATTTTTTCCGATAGACTTCTTGGGCTATCCCCAAAGGCGGAATCTGCGACAGCGTACGCTGGGCGGTCGCCGACCCCGCGCCATCCCCACCGGTTGAGGCGTCCCCGGCGGCCTTGGCCGGATAGAACGGCAAGATGGCCGTAAGCCGCACGCTCTTGCCCTGCAACGCCTTTTCTATCTTGTAGCGCATCGTCGGGTCAGGCCCGAACAACTGCACCTTGATTTCCAGATAGGGCGAACCGTCCGTTACCTCGCCCTGCGGCAACCCGGCCAAGGCCGCCAACACGTCGTCTATCGTGCCGGGTTGCTCGGGCAGGCTCCACAACGCCACTTTGGGCTCGTAAGGCAACAGGTCGATGGCCGCGCCCTGGTCGGAGAGTTCCACGCGGCACACGCTCTGCGTGTTGCGCTTTTCGGCAAACGACATGGGTATCGGCGCGCCGGCATAACGCACCGTGTCGCGGCCGGCCACACGCTGCGCCCGGTGCAGATGCCCCAAGGCGCCATAGGCGACATCGGGCGGGAAGATGGCGTCCGAAACGCAGTCCAAGCCACCGACAACGACGCGCTCGCTACGGTCGCGCTCGGAGACGGTAGCCCCCAATACATGGAGATGCCCCGTCATGACGACGGGCTTGCCCCCCGCCTGCCGGCGCGCCGCCCCGGCCAAGGCCGTATATAGTTTTTGCACGCCCTCGTCGTAGGTAGCGGCGGGCGGATAGTCGCCCTGCCGCAGATACGGCACGGCCACGCAACAGGCTTCCACTTCGCCCGAAGCCCCGCGCAACGGCAGCACCATGCGGGCAGCCGCGCCCGCCAAAGCCGCTTCCGTATCGGCCAAGCCCTCCGCCTCGCCGTAATGCACGGAGCCGACCACCGTGACGTTCATCGTCTCCAGCAAGGGGGCGGGCGCTTCCAGACGCGCGGCCGAATCGTGGTTACCGGCCGTGATGATGACCTGTAGATTCGGCAACCGGTTGCCGACCTCGCGCAGAAAAGCGTAATACAGGTGCTGCGCCTTGGCCGGCGGGTTGGGGCCGTCGAACACATCGCCCGTCACGAGCAAGACATCCGCCCGCTGCGCGACCAACGTGTCCGCCAGCCACGCGAAGAAATGCCGGTGCTCTTCGTAGCGGTCGTAACCGTAAAAATTCTGACCGATATGCCAGTCGGCCGTATGTATTAGAACCATAGCTGCTATATAACCTTACAAATGTACGAATTTTCATTTTTTTTCGTATTTTTGTGCTCCTTTTAGGACGTCCGTTTATGGACGAAGGGTTGGTTCCGTAGCTCAGCTGGATAGAGCAACTGCCTTCTAAGCAGTAGGCCGCGCGTTCGAATCGCGCCGGAATCACA
>CAMWIS010000058.1 GCA_947174375.1 uncultured Bacteroidales bacterium | reverse complement strand
AATGGTTGCATTCATAATGTCGTATTTTATTGTTTATATCTTTTTAACGTTTGAACACGGCAAAATAAATCACAGCCTGTCGCAATTCACGATACAGGCGTTCGCACCGACTTCTATGAAAAAATCCACTGCCCTCAACTTGTATCACCCAATGAGACACCACTACCGTAACTTTGTCCCGTAATTTAACTGGATACGACTATGAAAAAGCATGATGCCACAAACCAACCGGACAGAACCCAACAAAAGGAGAACGCCGCCAAAGCCAAACCGCACAACGTACTCGAAGCCTTCGAATATATCGCCGAATTGGCCGAGGATTCTAATCTCGACGCGGATTTTATGCAAAAGGCTACGCCTCATATCCAATATGCCACCAAAAGACTAAAACTTTCCGACAAACAGGTTATCCTGCTCGCTCTCTTTGTTGAACATAGTAACCGTAACCGCATACATCTTTCCGACTTGGCTGAATATATCGGATGCAGAACGACAAAATTAATCGGCTTGACGGGCGATATGGATTATCTTGAAAAGTTACATTATATCCGCGTCCGCCACAGGGACGACGAGCTCTATCGGGTACCGAAGGAAGCCCTTGACGCCCTCAGGAAGAACAAGCCCTACCAACGCGAAGAAGTTACCGTGACCGACACACTATCCTTCTTCAATCAATTCAATCGCTTGATGGACGAACGGGAAGACGACGAACTGACTTACGGTGACCTGAAGTCGGATGTAATTGACATGCTCAAGAAAATCAGACACTCCCATTTCGCCCAAGCGTTGAACCGGGAACTTTACGACAAAGACGACAAATTGCTTTTCGTGTTCATGGCCCACCTGTTTATAGAGAATGCCGATGACAACATAGGTTTTCACGATACCGATCAACTTTACGATAAAGGCACCCCCGACCGGTACAAAAAAGAGCTCCGCAATCACACTTCCTCTCTATTTCAGGCCGATTTCATTGAGAATGTCAATGACGCCGGCATGATTTGCCCGGATCACTTTAAACTGACCGACAAGGCTAAAGACGAGGTTTTGTCTGAAATAAACCTCTGCCGAACCGGTCAATCGAAAAAAAGCCTGATAAAGCATGGCGATTTACCTGAAAAGCATTTGATTTATAACGCTTCAGAAAAGAAACAGATTGAAGAACTCTCCGCCATCCTGTCGCAAGAGCGTTTCAATGATGTGCAGACAAGATTACGTGAGGCCGGCATGCGGCCCGGCTTTTGCTGCCTGTTCTATGGGGCGCCGGGCACGGGAAAAACCGAAACCGTCTATCAGTTGGCGCGGCAGACCGGGCGCGACATCCTGCGCGTGGATGTGGATAAAATCAAAAGTTGCTGGGTGGGCGAAAGCGAAAAGAATATCAAGAAGTTGTTTGATAGCTACCGCAACCTCTGCTCGGATACGGCCTTGGTCCCTATCCTGCTGTTCAACGAGGCCGACGCCGTGCTCGGCGTCCGTCAGGAAGGGGCCGCCCGTGCGGTCGATAAAATGGAAAACTCCCTGCAAAACATCATCCTGCAAGAGATGGAGACCTTGGAAGGCATCCTGATTGCCACCACCAACCTCACCGCCAACCTTGACAAGGCGTTCGAGCGCCGTTTTCTATATAAAGTCAAATACGAGAGACCGACCGACGAAGCCCGTGCACAAATCTGGCAAACCATGCTGCCCGGATTGAGCCATGAAGACGCGCATACGCTTTCCGCCGAGTTCGACCTTTCAGGTGGCGAAATCGAGAACATCGTCCGCAAGCACACCGTCAACGCCATCCTCTCCGGCCATGCGGGCGTGGACTTACAATTAATCCAAGACAACTGCCGCTTGGAGCGTATCTCCAACAACACACGCCGTCGAATCGGGTTCTGAAAGGCCGGGTAAAAATAAAGGCGGCCCCGATGGGGCCGCCTTCGTCTATGGCATCCGCAGCGGGATGCCTGTCATGCGGGATGATTAGTCCACAAATACGTTCCAGCCGTGGATATCTTCCACTTCGCCTTCCTGGATAGCGCGTAGCTGTTTGTACAACGCCGTGGATTTCGGGCCTACCTGGCCGTCCTTGCTCACCACGAATTCGTGACCCGTCGAGCGGTCCACGATCTTGCTGATGGGCGAAATAACGGCGGCCGTACCGCAAGCGCCGATTTCGTCGAAGCTGGCCAATTCGGCTTCCTCGATCGGGCGTTTTTCCACTTCCATGCCCAAATCCAACGCAATCTGCTGCAAGCTCATGTTGGTGATGGAGCGCAGGATGGTGTGGGAATCCGGCGTGATGTACTTGTTGCCCTTGATGGCGAAGAAGTTGGCGGGGCCGGCTTCGTCGATGTATTTGTGTTCCTTGGCGTCGAGGAACAATACCGTCGAGAAACCTTCTTCGTGCGCACGTTCGCTGGCACGCAACGAAGCGGCGTAGTTACCGCCCACCTTGAACAGACCCGTACCCAACGGGGCCACACGGTCGAAGTCCTTGACGGTCTGCATCGGCACCGGCTTGAAACCGGCCTTGAAGTAAGGGCCTACGGGGCCGCCGAATACGACGAACGTGTATTCCTTGGCCGGCTTGACACCCACTTCGGCACCCGTACCGATCAACAGCGGACGGATGTAGAACGAAGCGCCCGTACCGTAAGGCGGCACGAATTTCTCGTTCAGCTTAACCACTTTCTTGCAGGCTTCGATAAACAGGTCGGTGGGTACCGGCTGCATCATGACACCGTTGGCGGAAAGCAACAGACGTTTGGCGTTTTCGTCCGGACGGAACATACGGATTTTGCCGTCTTTACCGCGGAACGCCTTCATGCCTTCGAACGCTTCCTGACCATAGTGCAGACACGTGGCCGCCATATGGATGTTGAGATACTCGTCCTGGCTTACTTCCAGATCGCTCCATTTGCCGTCCTTGTAGTAAGCGCGGACATTGTAATCGGTTTTGAAATAACCGAAAGGCAGGTTTTTCCAATCGATTTCGCTCATAGTTGTATATTTTTAAGGTTTATATCCGTTTTTATTCCGGGTGACCCGACGGGCTTGGCCTTTTCCGGGTGACCCGACGGGCGTTCAACTTTTTGCAAAGTTACGATTTTTCGCCGACTTTTCCCACCGGCTTTTCAAAGGGGCGGAAACGGCTACGGACGCGCTAATCGCGACGTCCGACGAAAATCATAATGTAGTACAGCAACGTGGCCAAAGACGAAATCGCCGCCACCACATAGGTATAGGCGGCCGTCCGCAAGGCGTCCCTGGCGGCCGGGTAGGTCTGCGCCGAAGCCACGCCCGCCCCCTGCAACCACGCCAACGCGCGGCGGGAGGCGTCGATTTCGACCGGCAAGGTCACGAAACTGAACAGCGTCGTGATGCCGAACAGGATGATGCCGAACAGCAACAGGTCGGGAAACACCTCCACGAGCAGGATGCCGGCCAACAGCACCCACTGCACCCAACGGGATGCGAACTCCACGGGCGGCACCAGGGCCGAACGCAACTTAATCCAAGGATAAGCCACGGCGTGCTGTACGGCGTGGCCGCATTCGTGCGCCGCCACGGCCGCCGACGAGATGCCGTTGCCGTAATAGACGTCCTCGCTCAGGTTCACCGTTTGGTCGGCGGGGTTGTAGTGGTCGGTGAGACGGCCCTTCACGCACGTAATCTTCACATCGTAAATACCGTGGTCGTGCAGCATCTTTTCGGCCACGTCGCGGCCCGTCAAGCCGCCCTCGGTCGGCATCTTGGCGTACCGCTTGAACTTATTTTGCAAACTGCTGCTCAGCGCGAAGCTCAAAAGCATCAACGCGCCGAAAATAATCCAAATCGTTGGCATGGTTATCGTCGTATTGGTTTATTCGTATTGCCACGTGGCGCCGTCCTTACCGTCCAGCACCTTGATGCCCAAGGCTTTCAACTCGTCCCGGATCTTGTCGGACGTGGCGAAGTCCTTGGCGGCCTTGGCCTGCGCGCGCACGTCCAACAGCATCTTGACCAAGCCGTCGGTACGGTCGGCCGAAGCGTCGTCGCTGCCGTCCTCCGCCTTCAAGCCCAAAATCTCTTCGATATACACCGCATAGAGGTGGCGCGCGTTGTCCAAATCGGCCTGCGTGAACGCGGCCTTTCCGTCGGCCGCCTGGTTGATGAGCCGCACGAGTTCGAAGAACTGCGCCAACACCATCGGCGTATTGAGGTCGTCGTCCATGGCCTCGCGGCACTTGTCGCCCATCGCTTGCAGGAAGTCGGCCACGGTGGACGAGGGCTGCGCCGAGAGCCGGTCAAGCGTCTGACGCGCCTGCTGCAACCGCTGCCAGCCCTTTTCGGCCGACTGCAAGGCCTCGTTCGAGAAATCGAGCGTGCCGCGGTAATGCGCCTGCAGGATGAAGAAACGCACCGTCATCGGGCTGTAGGCCTGGTCCAAGGCCTCGTGGTCGCCCGTGAACAACTGCTCCAACGTGATGAAGTTGCCCAACGACTTGCCCATCTTCTGCCCGTTAATCGTAATCATGTTGTTGTGCACCCAATAGCGGCACGGGGCTTCGCCGTAAGCCGCCACCGACTGCGCGATTTCGGACTCGTGGTGCGGGAACAGCAAGTCCATGCCGCCGCCGTGGATGTCGAACGGCTGCCCCAAATACTTGCAGGACATGGCCGTACATTCGGCGTGCCAGCCGGGGAAACCGTCGCTCCAGGGCGAGGGCCAGCGCATGATATGCTCCGGCGAGGCCTTTTTCCAAAGCGCGAAATCCAACGGGCTCTCCTTTTCGTCCTGCGAAGCGAGGTTGGTGCGCGTGGTGCCCAGCAGGTCTTCGATGACGCGGCCCGACAGCTGCCCGTAGTGGTGGCTTTCGTTGTATTTCCGCACGTCGAAATAGACGGAACCGTTGCGTTCGTAAGCGTAACCGGCGTCCAATATCTTCTTGATCATCTCGATCTGTTCGATGATATGGCCGGAGGCGTGCGGCTCTATCGAAGGCCGGCTCACGCCCAACTTATCCATATAGTCGTGGTAGCGGTTCGTATAGTATTGCGCCACTTCCATCGGCTCCAACTGTTCCAGACGCGCTTTCTTGGCGATTTTGTCCTCCCCCTCGTCGGCATCGTGTTCCAAGTGGCCCACGTCGGTGATGTTGCGCACATAGCGTACCTTATAGCCGAGATGCCGCAGATAGCGGAACAGGATGTCGAACGTGACGCCCGGCCGCGCGTGCCCGAGATGCGGGTCGCCATAGACCGTAGGGCCGCAGACATACAGCCCCACCTGCGGGGCGTGCAACGGCTCGAACAACTCCTTGCGCCGATGCAGCGTATTGTAAAGCATCAATCGGTTTTCCATGGTTATGATAGATTAAATCGTTTATACACACTTATCTGCCGCAGCGGGATGGCCGAGGCCGCCAGCCCCATGCCGAGGCCTATCAAGCCCACGGCGAGCGCATCGCCCCACTGCCAGGCCACGGGATAGGTCTCCAGCACATAGGTGCCGCCGGCGCCCATGCCGAACTTGACCCAGCCGAAACGCGCCTGCCCATAGACGATGGCGCCGGCCAGCAGCAGCCCCAAAAACGTGCCGACCGCCGTAATGAGCAGGCCTTCGAACGCAAACACGGCCTTGAGCCCCGTATCGCCCATGCCCTGGGCCGCCAGGATGGCGGTATCGCGCCGCTTCTCATACATGAGCAACATGAGCGAAGACACCATCGTGAACGTGGACACGAGCAGGATGAACGCGAAGATGGCGATCATCATCCATTTCTCGGCCCGCATACTGCTGTAAAGCATCTGTTGCTGTTCCAAACGGTTCCGTACCGTAAAGCCTTCGCCCACGGCCTCGCGGATGTCCTGCCGCACCTTGCGGAGCGCCTTGCCCGACAGCCCCGGCTTCAACTGCACCTCCACGGCCGACACCTGTTCCGGCACCTTGAGCGCGCGCCGAACGAACGACAGCGGCGCCAGCACATAGCGGTTGTCGTATTCGGGCAAGACAGAAAACACGCCGCTCGGATAGACGCTCTCGGACATCAGGGCCTGCTGCCACACGGCCGCCGACAAGCGGTCGGCGTCAACCGTATATATCAAGCACGGGTATTCGGCGTTCAACAGCGGAATGCCCATGCGGGTGGCCAAGCCGTAGCCCACGGAGACCGGCACGTAATCGCCTTCCTCAAAGTCCGGATAGCCCTCCACCCATTGGCCGGCCCGCTCCGACAGGGCGGCGTAGCCCGTATCGACGCCTTTGAGCCGTATCATCTGCACGTCGTCGCGGAAGCGCAACAAGGCCTGGTCTTCCAGCACCGGCACCGCGGCCTGCACCTGCGGCATACGGCGCAGGCTTTCGATGAAGCCCGGCGTATAGAACTTGCCGGCTTCGGCCTCGATGAGCAAGTCGGGGTCAAAACTGCTGAACCGCGCCATGATATAGCCGTTCATGCCGTTCATGACCGAGAAAATGACGAGCATGGCCGCCGTGGCCACGGCCAGACTCAACAGCGAAACGCCGCTGATGATGTTGACCAGCCTGGACTTCCGGGATACGAAATACCGACGGGCTATGCGGAACGACAGTTTCATGAGCGGACTTATTGCGCCAACAGTTCGTCTATACGGGCCACCCTATCCAACGTATCGTCGATAAAGAACTGCAACTGCGGCAGAATCCGCAACTGGTCGTGCACTTGCCGCCCGAGCAGGTAACGGATTTCCGCGGCGTGCCCCTTGATGGCCTTGAGCACGGCTTCCTTGCCCTCCTTGGGAGCCGGAAACAGGCTCAGGTTCACACGCGCGAGCGAGAGGTCGGACGTGACGCGCACAAACGTCACCGTCATCATCAGCCCCGGAAAATAGGGCTGCATCTGCACGCGGAATATCTCGCCCAGCTCTTTTTGCAGGAGCCGGTTTATCTTCTGTTGTCTCTGACTATCCATAACGTACAAAGATAATCTTTTTTAGACACTTTTCACAACTTCCAAGGCTGAATGCGATATACCATTCGCTCCACCTAAAAAAGCGTAGTGCTTGTAACGCGTTTGGCTTACAGCCGACCATTTCTCGTCATGACATTGCTCGAACAAGTTCGGCAATGTTCATTTGACTTATCGAAATGGTTGCCCTAAAACGCAAAAAGCCGCTACAAGTCTTGCAGCGGCTTTTTGCTTCGTATTCAAATCGAGCGCTCTGGAATTGGATTTACATTCTAAAGCCAATGAAAATCAGCCCACGGACATCCACCGGCCCCGACTGCGTAATACTATTCTGCCAAAAGGCTCTGTCGTCATTGACGTTTACATTTACCTCCACCCCCGCCATAAAATGTTCCAAGAACGTATATTCATAGCGCAATCCTAAATTGCCGACCACTCCGGAAACATGGTATTGCCATGTCGCGGTGGTGTACGTCTCTTGAGCAAACGGAGCCACTGCCTTAAAACACAACCCATCCACAAAATACCATCCCACGCCGAGATAAGCCGAAAATCGGTGATGCTCATTATCTATCATGTGAAAAACCGGGCGAAATGTAATAGCCAAAGAATTATGACGCAACCAAATCAGATTATTTGGGTCATTACCCTTTAATATCCAATCATCGATATATTCACGCACCTCCGGCCTATCACCCAATTCGGGATATTTCAAATACTCTCCTGTAAATTGGGGTGTAGCGACACTGGGAAAGGTATTGCGGTACGACCCTTGCACATCCAATTCCACTGAAAAGCGACGGATCAAATCCCGTTGATAATTAAAGCCATAGATTGCCGTAGCATAATACTTGTTTCGGTAATTATAATAGTCTCCATCTCCTGCCGTAGATTTTTCAACATATTCAGAGTGAAGTCCCCAATAGCCAACCCCACCATACAAGCGAACGGAGTTGCGTGTAGCCATCGGCATATCGCCGGCTTTTGCCCAAGCCTCGGACACGAGCCCTACGCTCAGCAAAAGCCAGCATGATAGCAATAACTTTGAAATAACGCTTATTCTATTCATAATCAACATTCCTTTTCTGTTAGTTCGAAACACTTTAACGCCGCAAATGTACATCATATCGCATGAAAAGACAATACGACCATTTGTCGTCTATACCAGAGAAAGACAGTATTCTTCCAGAATGGCGGCGGCCTCGGCGTAGTCGCCCGTCTGCATGAGCCGCGCCTTGAACGGTTTAAAGCCGCTCAAGCCCTTGAAATAGCCGGAATAATGGATTTTGATGAGCTGCCCGCCGACCGCCGGCCCGTAGTGTTCGACCAAGGCCGCGAAATGCGCGAGGCAGGCCGCCTGACGCGTGGCCAAATCCGGCAACGGCAGTTCCGTGCCCGTGGCGAGGTAATGCTTGATTTGCGAGAAAATCCACGGGTTGCCGATGGCCGCGCGCCCCACCAACAGGCCGTCCGCCCCCGTATAGGCCAGCACTTCCTTGGCCTTGGGGCCGGCATCGATATCGCCGTTGGCGATAACGGGTATCCGCATCCGCGGGTTGTCCTTGACCGCCTTGATGAGCGTGTAGTCGGCCGCCCCGGCGTAGAGTTGCGAGCGCGTGCGGCCGTGGATGCCGATACAGGCGATGCCCACGTCCTGGAGCCGCTCGGCGGCCTCCACAATCGGCAAATCGGAGAAATCCCAGCCGAGACGGGTCTTGACCGTGACGGGCATCCCGAGCGGCTCCAAATGCCGCACCACCGCCGCGGTGACGGATACCATGCGCGGTATGTCGCGCAAGATGCCGGCCCCCGCCCCTTTGCTCACGACCTTACGCACCGGACAGCCCCAGTTGATATCGACGAAAGCCGGCTTGCGCTCCGCGGCCAGTTCCGCCGCCTCGCACAGGCTCTTTTCATCATGACCGAAAATCTGAATGGCCGTCGGCGCGTCCGAGGGGTCGAACGCCATCTTGTCGAAGCTCTTCCGGGCGCTGCGCACCAGGGCTTCGGACGAAATGAACTCGGTAACCGACACATCGACGCCGTAGCCCTTGCAGATATGACGGAACGGCGGATCCGTGACGCCCTCCATGGGCGACAGCCATAAAGTAGGATGTTCCGGGGTTCCGAACATGGTACGCGCTTTGGTTTGCATTGAAAACAAAAAAGGCAGCCTTTGTCGGACTGCCCTTTTGCGCTCCCTCAAGGACTTGAACCTTGGACCCTCTGATTAACAGTCAGATGCTCTAACCAGCTGAGCTAAGGAAGCTTT
>CAMWIS010000057.1 GCA_947174375.1 uncultured Bacteroidales bacterium | reverse complement strand
TATGAAATCTTCTAATCAACCCAAATCGGGCTTGGGGTGGAGCCTGAGCGGCCTCGCGCTCGTCGCCCTGCTTTATGTGGCGTTTTTCTGCCTGCGCGGGCGCATCGACCTCACGGCGGTTGGGCCGCGGGCGGTATTTTATGTGGTGGGCGGCCTGGCCTGCATCTGCTTCGGCATGGGTATCGGACACAGCATCAAGGTACTGCGCAATCACCGCCGCCGGTAGTTTATAAATTTCTCCGGCCCGCGGTTGTGGGTACGGGAAATTTTTCTATATTTGTAAATCATTGTTCTAAAAAAGTTTAAGATGGATAAAATCAAGTCGTTGGATGATTTGCGCGCGCTCCGTGAGGCGGCGGGTGCCATCGTGCGGTCGCGCAGACAGGGCGAAGAGGGTGCACAGGCCGGTTGCGACGGGGCCTCGGGCGGCTGCACGCTGTTGGTCTGCGGCGGTACGGGCTGCAAGGCTTCGCAGAGCGCACTCATCGCGGAGCGCCTCAAGGATGCCTTGACGGAAAAAGGATTGGAAGATACGGTGCAGGTCGTCACGACGGGTTGTTTCGGTTTCTGCGAAAAGGGCCCCATCGTCAAGGTGATGCCCGACAATACGTTCTATACGCAGGTCAAGCCCGAAGACGCGGCCGAAATCGTGAACGAACATATCGTGGGCGGCAACAAGGTCACGCGTTTGTTATACGAAGACCCGGGCACGCGCACGCACGTGAGCGACGCCAAGCATATGGACTTTTACCGCAAGCAGATGCGTATCGCGCTGCGGAACTGCGGCTTTTTGGATCCCGAAAGGATAGAGGAATACATCGCCTGCGACGGCTATGCGGCCTTGGGCAAGTGCCTGACGGCCATGCAGCCGGCCGAGGTCATCGACTTGGTCAAGCGTTCGGGCTTGCGCGGCCGTGGCGGCGCGGGCTTCCCCACCGGCCTCAAATGGGAAATCACGTCCAAGTCGCAGGCCGATCAGAAATATGTGGTCTGCAACGCCGACGAGGGCGACCCGGGCGCGTTCATGGACCGCTCCATCATGGAGGGCGACCCGCATTCGGTCATCGAGGCCATGGCCATCTGCGGCTATGCCATCGGCGCCACGAAAGGTCTGGTCTATATCCGGGCCGAATACCCGCTGGCCATCGAACGTTTGCAGAAAGCCATCGCCCAGGCGCGCGACTGCGGCCTGTTGGGCGAAAAGATTTTGGGCACGGGTTTCAGTTTCGACATCGAGCTGAGGTTCGGCGCGGGCGCGTTCGTCTGCGGTGAGGAAACGGCCCTGATCCATTCGATGGAGGGCAAGCGGGGCGAGCCGACGCTCAAGCCGCCGTTCCCGTCGGTAAGCGGTTATCTCGGCAAGCCGACCAATGTCAACAATGTGGAGACGTTCGCCAATATTCCGGTCATCATCAACAAGGGGGCGGAATGGTTCGCCGCCATCGGCACCGAAAAGTCGAAAGGCACCAAGGTGTTCGCGTTGGCCGGCAAAATCAACAACGTGGGGCTGATTGAAGTGCCGATGGGCATCACGCTGCGCGAAATCATCTTTGAAATCGGCGGCGGCATCAAGGGCGGCAAGAAGTTCAAGGCCGTGCAGACCGGCGGCCCTTCGGGCGGCTGTCTCACCGAAAAACATTTGGATATCCCCATCGACTACGAGAGCCTGACGGCGGCCGGTTCCATGATGGGGTCGGGCGGTATGATCGTCATGGACGAAGACGACTGCATGGTGTCGGTGGCCAAGTTCTACCTCGACTTCACGGTGGAGGAATCCTGCGGCAAGTGTACGCCCTGCCGTATCGGCAACAAGCGGCTCTACGAGATACTGGATAAAATCACGAAGGGCAAGGGCACGATGGACGACCTTCACCGGCTCAAGAACCTGGCGCAGGTCATCAAGGACACGGCCCTGTGCGGGCTGGGGCAGACGTCGCCCAACCCCGTGCTCTCCACGCTCAACAATTTCTGGGACGAATACGTGGAACACGTCACCGAGTCGAAATGCCGTGCGGGCCAATGCCGCGCGCTGATGCGTTACGAAATCGACCCGGCGGTCTGCGTGGGCTGTACGGCCTGTGCGCGGAACTGTCCGGTCAGCGCCATCGAGGGCGAGAAAAAACAGCCGCATAAGATCAACCAGGATGTCTGCATCAAGTGCGGGGCCTGTATCGAAAAATGTAAGTTTAACGCCATTTCAATCAAGTAAGCATGGAGAGCGTGAAATTAACCATAGACAACCGGGTGGCCGAGGTCGCCAAGGGCACGACGGTTTTAGAGGCCGCCAAGGGCTTGGGCATCGACATTCCGACGCTTTGCTATTATCATCTCGAAAATCTGGATATAGAGAACAAGCCTGGCGGTTGCCGTGTCTGCGTCGTGGAGGTGGAAGGACGCCGCAATCTGGCGCCGGCCTGCTCCACGAACTGCGAGGAAGGCATGGTGGTGCGCACGCACAGTATGCGCGTACTCAACGCGCGGCGTACCGTCGTCGAACTCCTGCTGTCCGACCACCCGGCCGACTGTCTCGTATGCGCCAAGTCAGGGCATTGCGAGTTGCAGACGCTGGCGCAGAAACTGGGCGTGCGCGAAATCGCCTATCAGGGCGAACAGTCGCACTACCGCAAGGATCTGTCGCCCTCCATCGTGCGTGACGTCGATAAGTGCATCATGTGCCGCCGTTGCGAGACGATGTGCAACGACGTGCAGACCGTGGGCGCGCTCTCGGCCGTAAACCGGGGCTTCAACGCCGTGGTTTCGCCGGCCTTTGAAATGGATTTGGATAAATCGCCCTGTACGTTCTGCGGGCAGTGCGTCACGGCTTGTCCGACGGGCGCGTTGACGGAGGTCGATCATACGGCGCGCGTCATCGCGGCTTTGAATGACCCCACCAAGACGGTCGTCGTGCAAACGGCGCCGGCCGTGCGCGTGGCCTTGGGCGAGGAATTCGGCATGGCCCCCGGCACGGTTGTGACGGGCAAGCTGGCGGCGGCCTTGCGGGCCCTGGGCTTCGACCGCGTGTTCGACACCGATTTCGCGGCCGACCTCACGATTATGGAAGAGGGCAGCGAGTTGTTGGGCCGGTTGTCGGCCTTCATGAATGGCGACAAGTCGGTCAAGCTGCCGATTCTCACGTCCTGCTGTCCGGCCTGGGTCAATTTCTTCGAATACAATTATCCCGATATGCTCGACGTGCCGTCGTCGGCCAAGTCGCCGCAACAGATGTTCGGGGCGGTGGCCAAGACGTATTTCGCCAATCAGATAGGCGTCAAGCGGGAAGACCTCGTCGTCGTGTCGGTTATGCCCTGTTTGGCCAAGAAGTACGAATGCCAGCGCGAGGAGTTCAAGACCGACGGCAATCCCGACGTGGACATCGCGATTTCGACGCGCGAGTTGGCCAATCTCATCAAGCAGTCCAACCTCGACTTCGCCAACCTGCCCGACGAGGATTTCGACAACCCTTTGGGCGAATCCACGGGCGCGGGCGTCATCTTCGGCGTAACGGGCGGCGTCATTGAGGCGGCCACGCGGACGGCCTACGAACTCTTTACGGGCAAGACGCTGGAGAAGGTCGAATTCGAAGCCCTGCGCGGCATGGACGGCGTCCGGGTGGCGACCGTCGATTTCGACGGCACGCCGATCCGCATCGGCATCGCCCACGGTTTGGGACACGCGCGTCAGCTGTTGGACGCGGTGCGCAGCCACGAACTGGATTTGCACGCCATCGAGGTCATGGCTTGCCCCGGCGGCTGTATCGGCGGCGGCGGTCAGCCGTACCACCACGGCAACGCGGCCGTTCTCGAAGCGCGGGCCAAGGCCATCTACCGCGAGGACGAGGGCAAGGCGCTGCGCAAGTCGCACGAGAACGAATACGTCAAGCGGCTGTACGAGGAATTTTTGCAGCATCCTATGAGCGAAAAGGCGCATCACCTATTGCATACGCACTATTTCGACCATAGCGATAAAATCGAAACGATATAACAACAACCAAGCGAAATATCATCGGACCTATGAAAAAAATCACGTTGTCGGAGAGCAAAGTGAAAGCGATCCGGGAAATTTGTCAGGCTTATAATAATGACAAAGGCGAGGTAATCAATGTGTTGCACAAAGTGCAGGGCGCGTTCGGCTATTTGCCGGAAGCCGTGCAGGAAGTGGTGGCGCATGCGTTGAATATGCCGGTGGCGCATGTCTATGGCATCGTCACGTTCTATTCGTTTTTCTCGATGGTGCCCAAGGGCGAGCACCCGATTTCCATCTGTATGGGAACGGCCTGCTACGTGCGGGGCGCGGAGAAGGTGTTGGACGAGTTCAAGCGGCAGCTGAAAATCAATGTGGGGGAGACGACGGCCGACGGCAAGTTCTCGCTCAACTGCCTGCGTTGCGTAGGCGCCTGCGGCTTGGCGCCCGTCGCCATGGTGGGGGAAAAGGTCTATGGCCGGCTCACGCCCGACCAGGTGAAGGAGATTATTGCGGAATATAAATAGGGGCGCGGGACGGTATGCACGATTTGTTTGTATTCGGGCTGTCGGTGTTCGCGAGTCTGTTCGCAATCATCAACCCCATTGCCAATGTGCCTATCTTCATGGGCGTAACGAGCGGCGCGTCGGAGGCGAGTTGCCGTAAGGTGGCCAAGACGGCCATCGTGACGGCCTTCTTCATCGTGTTGGCCTTTGTCTTGATAGGGAAGTACATCTTCGAGTTTTTCGGCATCACGATTCCGGCCTTCAAGATTACGGGCGGCCTGTTGCTGTTTTACGTCGGCTTCGAGCTGTTGCAGTCCAAGAAGTCCACGATTCAGAGTAACGTGTCCGGGCCGGGGAACAGCGGGATGCCGGAGGCCCGTGCCGATTTTGACGAGAGCGTCGCCATCTCGCCCCTCGCGATACCGATGTTGGCCGGGCCGGGTACGATCGTGGCGGCCATGAACTACGCGGCCGCGCACAATTATTGGTATATCCTTGAAATCGTGCTGATTTTGGCGTTCGTTTTGGGCTTGACCTATGTCGCGCTCATCTTCAGCCGTTATATCTACAAGTTTTTGGGAAAGGACATCATTTTGGTGCTGAGCAAACTCATGGGTTTGATTGTGGCGATATTGGGCACCAATATGATTATCGACGGCATCAAGATGGTGGCCGCCTAGTATTGGAGGATTATTGAATTATGTCTTTGCATTTCAGCATTGCGGAAATCGCCAGCGCGTTTGTCGTGCTGTTCGCGGTTATCGATATCACGGGTTCCATCCCCATTATCGTCGATTTGAACAAGAACCGGGGCGGGGTCAGCGCCTGGCAGGCCGCCCTGCTGTCGTTGGGCATCCTGTTGGCGTTCCTGTTTTTGGGCGATGCGTTGCTCGCGTTGTTCGGCATTGACGTGTCGTCGTTCGCGGTGGCCGGTTCGCTCGTTATTTTCGTCTTGGCCGTTGAAATGACGTTCGGCATCGAGGTGTTCCGCAACGACGGGCCGAACGGGGTGGCCACGATTGTGCCGCTCGTGTTTCCGCTCATCGCGGGGGCGGGCACGCTCACGACGCTCTTGTCGTTACGGGCGGAATACAATCTGTTGAATATCGTTATTGCCCTGATATTGAACATGATTGTGGTCTATGTCGTGATCCGCTATGTCGATCAGGTAGAGAAAATCGTGGGCAAGGGCGGTATCTATATCTTGCGCAAATTCTTCGGAATCATTCTTTTGGCGATTTCCGTGCGCCTGTTCGCGAACAATGTGACGTCGCTGTTCTGAGCCCGTGGCCGTACCCGTGCCGACGGCCGCGCTACCCCTTGATTCTTTGGGCGAAAAACGCTATATTTGCCACCATTTTTAAGCGCTTTTCAGATGAATAAGGTGATTAAGTTGCGGAGAGGCTTGGATATACGGATACAGGGTGTAGCCGACGGTTCTCTGCGTGCGCCGGCATTTTTCCATGAGGATTATGCCGTCAAGCCGGTCGATTTTTGGGATATGCGTCCCAAATTGTTGGTGGAAGCGGGTTCGGTGGTCAAGGCCGGTACGCCGCTGTTCTACGACAAGAACCGCGAGGCCGTCAAGGTGACTTCGCCGGTCAGCGGCACGGTGACGGAAATCGTGTACGGCCCCAAACGCCGCATCGAGGAAATCCGCCTGAAAGCCGACAAGGAGATGGCCTATGAAACGTTTACGGCCTATTCCGCCGCCGATTTGGCCGCGTGGGACGGTTCGAAGCGTGAAACGGCCGTGCGCCAGTTGCTGGACGCCGGTCTGTGGGCGTTTATCCGCCGCCGTCCCTACGATACGATTGCCGACCCGGCGCGTATGCCCCGCGACATTTTCATTTCCTGTTTCGATACCGCGCCGCTCGCGCCCGACATGGATATGCTGGCGCACGGCCGCGAAGAGGACTTTCAGGCCGGTGTGGACGTTTTGCGCACGCTCACCGCGGGCAAAGTGCACCTGGGCCTGCACGTGCAGAAGAACAACGCCGTGGCCTTTACCGAATGCAAGCGGGCGGAACTCCACTATTTCGAAGGCCCGCACCCCTGCGGCAACGTCGGCATACAGATTCACCACATCGCGCCGATAGACAAGGGCGAGGAGGTTTGGTACGTGCATCCGCAGGACGTCATGGTCATGGGCCGTCTGTTCCTCAAGGGCCGTTACGACGCCACTAAAATCGTGGCCCTGGCCGGTTCGGAAATCATCCGGACGAGTTACCACAAGGTGCTGGCCGGCGTTTCGGTGCGCTATTTCCTGCAAGACAACGTGAAAGGCATGGAACGCGGCTTGGAGGTCATCGACGGCGACAACCGCCATACCGTGGACGGCCATCCGGCGGATATCCGCGTCATCAGCGGCAACGTGCTGACGGGGACTAAAATTTCCGCCCAAGGCTACCTGGGGGCTTACGACCACCTCATTTCCGTGATTCCGGAGGGCAACCGCTTCCGTTTCATGGGTTGGCTGACGCTGGGGCTCAATATGTTCAGCTTCTCCAAGACCTTCTTCTCGTGGCTGTTCCCGCAACGCACCTACCGCATCGACACGAACGTGAACGGCGGCAAGCGGGCGTTCGTGCTGACGGGCGAGTTCGAGAAGGTGTTGCCGATGGACATCTACCCGATGCAGTTGCTCAAGGCCTGTATCACGCAAGACATCGAGGCGATGGAAAACCTGGGGATTTACGAGGTGTCGCCCGAGGATTTCGCGCTTTGCGAATACATCGACGCGTCCAAGACCGACATCCAGCAGATTATCCGCGACGGTTTGGAGCTGATGCGTAAGGAAATGAGCGAATAGACGCGCCACGATAAACGAATACGAATCAAAAGGGGAGAACCCCATAGCATATGATGTTGAGAAAGTTTTTAGATCGGATCAAACCGCAATTCGAAAAAGGAGGCCGCTTCGCGTTTCTGCACGCGACGTTCGACGCGTTCGAGACCTTTTTATTTGTGCCGGATACGGTGACGGTCAAGGGCGCCCATGTGCGGGACGGCCTGGATATGAAGCGCACGATGATTATGGTCGTGCTCGCTTTGATGCCGTGCTTTTTGTTCGGTACCTACAACGTGGGGCTGATGCACTACAACGCCTTGGGTGAATCCACGGCGTTTTGGCCGACGTTCTGGTTCGGTTGCACGAAGGTGCTGCCGATGTTGATTGTGAGCTACGTCGTTGGCTTGGGCATCGAGTTCATCTTCGCCCAGTACCGCGGTCATGAGGTCAACGAGGGCTTCCTCGTTTCCGGCTTCCTGATTCCGTTGATTTGCCCGCCCGACGTGCCGCTGTGGATGCTGGCCGTGGCGACGGCCTTTGCCGTCATCATCGGCAAGGAAGTGTTCGGCGGTACCGGTATGAATATCTGGAACCCGGCGCTCTTGGCGCGCGCGTTCCTGTTCTTCGCCTATCCGGCGCATATGTCCGGCGACGAGGTTTGGGTGGCCGACGCCACGTCCGGCCCGACCGCCTTGGCCACGGTGTCGCAGGGGCAGGCGGCCAATCTGCCCGATATGAGCCAGTTGTTCTTCGGCTTTATCCCCGGCTCGGTGGGCGAAACGTCCAAGCTGTGCATCCTGATAGGCGCCGCCATCCTGTTGTGGACGGGCATCGGCAGTCTGCGCGTCATGCTCTCCGTCGTGTTGGGTGGCCTGTCGATGGGCCTCATCGCGCAGGCGGCGGGGGCTACGGTGGCCACGCCCTGGCAGCAGTTGCTCATGGGCGGTTTCCTGTTCGGGGCCGTGTTCATGGCCACCGACCCGGTCACGTCGGCCCAGACCAATTGGGGCAAGGTGATTTACGGTTTTCTGATCGGCGTGTTGGCCGTGCTGATCCGCGTGTTCAACCCGGCCTATCCGGAAGGCATGATGCTGGCGATATTGTTCATGAACACGTTCGCGCCGCTCATCGACTATCTCGTCGTGAACCGCAACATCCAACGCCGTCAGCGTCGTTTGAAACTGAAAAATGCAACTAAATAGGAGGCCGTTACCGTATGTTCTCGAATAAATATATCTACATTTACACCACGGTCATGGTGGTCGTGGTGGCCGCGTTGCTGGCGTTGGCCGCAACGTTGTTGAAGCCCTTTCAGGACAAGAACGCCCAGGTGGAGACGATGCAGAACATCCTCAAGGCGGCCGGCATCGCTTCCACGGCCGAAGACGCCGAGGCGCTGTACGACGAGTATATCCGCGAAGAATTGACGATTGACGCGGCGGGCGACGTGCTGGCGCGTTACGCCCCGGACGGCAGTCTTTTGGCGGGTCAAGGCACGCGCGCGTTCGACATCAGCATGAAGAATGCGTTGGCGGAGGGCAAGGACGCGGCATTTCCGGTGTTCGTCTGCCGCAAGGGCGAGGCCGACAGCTATATCGTGCCCTTGTATGGCAAGGGCTTGTGGGGCCCGATTTGGGGTTACATCACGTTTGAATCCGATATGAATACGGTGGCGGGCGTGTCGTTCGGCCATCAGGGCGAAACCCCGGGCCTGGGCGCGGAAATCGTGGGCGATGCGTTCCAGCAGCCGTTCGCCGGCAAACGGATTTTCGACGATAACCGGAAGTTTACGTCCGTGACGGTACAGAAAGGCGGCGTCAAGAATTACAAGGGCGACCCAATCCATGCCGTGGACGCCATTTCCGGCGGTACGATTACAAGTACCGGCGTTTCCGATATGTTGCGCGACTGTCTGACCTGTTACATCCCGTTTTTCAGCCGGATGCAGAACGAGGGCATCGACAGCGCGGCCTTGGAAGAACCGGCCGAGGTGACGCCCGAACCCGTGGCGCCCGTACAGCCGCGCCGTGTAGCCCCGCAAGCGGAGACGGCCCCGCAGCC
>CAMWIS010000056.1 GCA_947174375.1 uncultured Bacteroidales bacterium | reverse complement strand
CATTATGGATAGACATTCTGAAATACGGAACGCTTACAAGCATATGGGCGGCGACGCCACGTTTTACGACGGCATGATTACGTGCTCGACGTTTCTCGGGCGCCTCGTGAGTTGGGCCGTTTGGAACCTGAACCGGGAAAAGACCCGCCGCTATCAGGAACTGGCGCTTTCCGCCATCCCCGCCGACTTTGCCGGAAAACTCCTGGAAGTGCCGGTGGGGACGGGCATCATCACGATGCCCAAATACCAAACGCTCGGCAACGCCCAAATCACGTGTCTGGACTATTCGCCGGACATGATGGCGCGGGCGCGGCGTCTGGCGGAAAAGCTGGAAATTTCCAATATCGACTTCGTGCAGGGCGATGTGGGAAATCTGACGTTTCAAGATGAGAGTTTCGATGTGGTGCTTTCGCTCAACGGCTTCCACGCCTTTCCCGACAAGGAGGCCGCCTACCGCGAGACGTTCCGCGTATTGAAACCCGGCGGCATTTTCTGCGGTTGCTTCGCCGTGATGAAAGAAAACCGGCGCACCGACTTCTTTATCAAGCGCGTATATACGCCGATGGGCTATTGCACGCCGCCGTTCGAAACAGCCGCCAGCCTCAAAGCGCGCCTCGAAAAGATGTACCGCCAAGTGGAACTGACTACCGTCGAAAGCATGGCGATCTTCCGCGCCCTGAAATAATTTTCGTACTTTTGCACGTTATGAAAACGCCTCCCTCCCGGACGACTTGGATTTTCACTGCATTGGCGGTGCTGACGTTGCTGCTCTTCATGGCGGATTTGGCCGTGGGGGCGGTGTCGATTCCATTGCGGGAGGTATGGGCGGCCTTGTTCAAGGCCGACGCGCTGACGGACGCTTCCACGGTGTCGGCGGGCACGGTGCTGATTGTGCGCCGCATCCGCCTGATCAAGGCGGCGGTGGCCTTACTCGCCGGCATGGCCCTGTCGGTCAGCGGCCTGCAGATGCAGACGTTGTTCCGCAACCCGCTGGCCGGCCCCTACGTGTTGGGCATCAGTTCCGGCGCGAGCCTCGGCGTGGCCCTGTTCATTCTCGGCGCCCCTATCTTGGGCTTGACGGCGCACGCCGCCGTGGCCACGCTCGGACTGGCCGGCTCCGCCTGGCTTGGCGCGGCCCTGCTGCTGGCCCTCGTCGCCCTCGTCAGCCGCCGCGTCAAAGACATCATGGTCATCCTCATCCTCGGCATGATGCTCTCGTCGGGCATTGGCGCCCTGGTGCAAATCCTGCAATACCTCAGCCACGAGAATGCGTTGAAGAGTTTTGTCATCTGGACGATGGGCTCGCTCGGCGACGTGACGGTACCCCAACTGTGGCTGCTGATACCGGCCGTATTGATCGGGCTCGCCCTGGCCGTGGCCGCCGTCAAGCCGCTCAATATGCTGTTGCTTGGCGAGGACTACGCGCGCACGATGGGCCTCAACGTCCGCCGCTCACGCCGGCTCATCTTCCTCTCGACCGTTTTTTTGGCCGGCACCGTAACGGCTTTCTGCGGCCCCATCGGCTTTATCGGCTTGGCCGTGCCGCACGTGGCGCGTATGCTGTTCCGCGAGGCCGACCACCGCATCCTGATTCCCGGCGCCGCCCTGTGCGGGGCGGTCGTGCTGCTGCTCTGCGACATTATCTCCAAGGGCTTGACGTTACCCATCAACAGCATCACGGCGCTTTTGGGCATCCCGATGGTGATTTGGGTCGTCATCCGTCATAAAAACATTGTCTAAGCCATGATCCGTCTCGAAAACCTCCGCTTGGGCTACGGCCAACGCCACCTGCTGGACGACGCGTCGGCCATCTTGCCGGCCGGCTCGCTGACGGCGCTCCTGGGGCGCAACGGTTCGGGCAAGTCCACGTTGCTCCGCGCCCTTATCGGCCAAGAGCGGCCGCAAGGGGGGCGCATCCGGCTCAACGGACAGCCGCTGTCGGACATAAGCCCGGAACGGCTCGCCCGCACCGTCGCGTTCGTCAACACCGCACGCGTGCGCGTGGCCAACCTGCGCTGCAAGGATGTCGTGGCCTTGGGACGCGCGCCCTATACGAACTGGATAGGCCGGATGCAGGCGCAGGACGAAGCGGCCGTGCGGGAGGCCCTGACGATGACCGGCATGGCCGCCTATGCCGACCGCACAATGGACAAGATGTCGGACGGCGAATGCCAGCGTATCATGATCGCCCGCGCGCTCGCGCAACAGACGCCGATTATCCTGCTGGACGAGCCCACCTCCTTCCTCGACCTGCCCAACCGCTACGAGTTGGGGCGGTTGTTGGCGCAGTTGGCGCACGAACAAAACAAGTGTATCTTCTTTTCGACGCACGAGCTGGATATCGCGCTCGCGCTCTGTGACGCCGTCGCGCTCATAGACGGGCAGCATCTGCACCACCGGCCGGCGGCCGAACTGCCTGAGAGCGGCCTATTGGAAAAAGTCTTCGGCGACAGCCTGCGCCTGAGCGGCATCTACTCCAATCTCCGATAATAGACGAAATCTTCCGGCACGCATTCCGGATGCAGGATTTTAATCCAGTCGCGCAGCACCCAATCGGGATGCATGATGCCCGACTCCCAATAGTCGTTGCCGCCGGCCGCGTTCAGACGCCGGTCATCGGCATACACGCGGCCCGCACGGACGCAGTTCACGGCGGCCGTATTCGGCAGGCGACGCCGCACATCGGCCAAATCCGCCAATCCGTTGACGTTGCACCATACATCGGCCTCGGTCAACAGCCGCATCGCCGTTTCCATATCGACGGGCTCCGAGCGCGTGCCGCGGTTGCATTCATACAGATAACGGCCGCCGGCGTCCCGAATCAGCCGCACGACATAGCTGCCGTCGGCCGGCATAAACCAGCTGTCGCCATAGGGCGCGTTCAACATGACGGCGGGGCGGTCTTTCACGCTATCCACACGGGCTTTCAAGGCTTCGTAGCGCGGCACCAACGCGCTGAACACCGCCTCGCCCGCCGCCCGTTCGTCCAAAATCTCGGCCACGGGTACGAGCCATTCGGCCTTGCCGAGCGGGTTTTCCTCCAAGTAGTCGCCCATATACACAAACGGGATGCCAAGTTCCCGCAGTTTGGCTTCCATCGTGCTCAGGCCGTTGAGCCCGTAGAGCAGCACCAAATCCGGCGCCACGGCCACGAGCGTCTCGTAATCGATGTTGCCCTCATAGCCCACCTCGGCGATGGCCTCGCGGCGCGCCGCCACGCTGTCGTTGGAGACATAGGCCCGGCCCGACAGGCCGACGATGCGGTTGACGGCCTTCAGTTCCGAGAGCATCGCCACGTAGGACGACGACATACAGACGATGCGCCGCGCGCCGGCCTTGACCGTCTGTCCCTTGAAGCCGGCGGGCGTCGGCTCGCCGCCGCGCGCGATGAACAAGGCCGTTTCCTCGCCGTCCGCGCCCTGCCAAGGCCGCTTCGTCTTCAATATCGTGCTTTGGCCGGCGGGCGTGCCCACAATCTCGAAGCCGACGGCATAGGCCGGTTCATACACCATGCGCGTAAAATCCCGCAAGTCCGCGTTGCCGCGCGGACGGCACGCGCCCAAGACGCACATCAGCCCTAAAACCATCGGCCATACGGCCATCCGTCTTATGTTATTCCCGTTCGGTTTCATTCCTTTCCGTGTTTTCGGCAAATTTACGAAATCGGGGGAAATATCGTATCTTTATGCCCTAAGAACGCTTATTTTACATATCACCATGGATAAGATATTCAACGAATTGAACGTCGCTATCACCGTTTGTGACGAAAAAGGCGAAATCCTTGAAATGAACGAGGCTTCCGAAAAAGTGAACCTCAAACCCGGGATGCCGGGCCTCATCGGCAAAAACGTGCTGGACTGCCATCCGGAACCGGCCAAGAGCAAACTGGCCGGGATGCTGAAAGAGCCGCAGACCAACGCCTACACGATTGAGAAAAACGGGGTCAAGAAATTGATTTACCAAACGCCCTGGTACGAAAACGGCGTGTTCAAAGGCCTGGTCGAATTCTCGATTGTCATTCCGTTCGAAATGCCGCACTATATCCGTCAACCGAAAGCCTAAACGGACAATTCCCCGCCCGCATGATTGTCACGCCGCCCGCCGATATCAAGACGACTTTGTCGCTGTTGCCCGATTCTCCGGGCGTGTATCAGTATTTCTCCGCCGAAGGGGAACTGATATACGTGGGTAAGGCCAAGAACCTCAAACGCCGCGTCAATTCGTACTTCAACAAGGAACAGACGGGCAAGGTGCTGGCCTTGGTGCGCCGTGTCGCGAAACTGGAATATATCGTCGTCAACACCGAGTTCGACGCGCTGTTGCTCGAAAACAACCTTATCAAGGAGCATCAGCCGCACTACAACATCATGCTCAAGGACGACAAGACGTACCCGTGGCTGTGCCTGACCAACGAGCCCTATCCGCGGCTGTTCCCCACCCGCCGCTACCTGCCGGGGCAAGGCACGTATTTCGGCCCCTACGCCTCGGTGCGCATGATGCACACGATGCTCGACCTCATCCACGATATGTTTCCGCTCCGCACGTGCCGTCACCGGCTCTCGGACAGCGTGGTGGCCGCCGGCAAGGTCAAACTCTGCCTGCAATATCAGATGAAACGGTGCGCGGGCCCCTGCCAGGGCTTGCAGAGCCACGCGGCCTACGACGAACAGATAGACCAAATCAAGAACCTGTTGCGCGGCCATATCAAGCCCTTGCTGTCAAGCCTGAAAGAGAAGATGCTTGACGCGGCGCAGCGGCAGGACTTCAAGACGGCGCAACGGAACAAGGAAAAATGGCAGCTGTTGGAGCAATACCAAAGCCGCTCGGCCGTGGTGAGCGACAAGCTGTCGGACGCGGACGTACTGCAAGTCAAGGAGAAAGACGACTATCTCTATTTCAACTATATGCGCATTGTGGATGGCTTGATGGTACAGGCGCATACGATTGAAATACGCAAGAAGCTGGACGAGACGCCGCAAGACCTTTGGCAAGGCGTACTCGTGGACTTCCGCCGCCGCTACGCCTCCACGGCCACCGAGGTCTTCCTGCCGTTCGAACCCGAATGGGAGATGCCCGACCTCAAAATCACGGTGCCGAAGGGCGGCGACGGAAAAAAGTTGTTGGAACTCTCGGCCCGCAACATCGACTATTTCATTTTGGAGAAAAGCCGGCGGCTGGATTTGGTTGATCCCGACCGGCACCGCAAGCGTCTGTTGGCCGAGATGCAGAAGACGCTGGGCATGAGCGAGCCGCCGGCGCATATCGAATGCTTCGACAACTCGAATATGCTGGGCGAATATCCCGTGTCGGCCATGACCGTGAGCAAAGACGGCAAGCTCTCCAAGCGCGACTACCGGCATTTCCTCGTCCGCACGGTGGAAGGCCCCGACGACTACGCCTCGATGGAAGAAGTCATCGAACGGCGCTACAGCCGCCTCCTGCGCGAGAATCAGCCGTTGCCGCAGCTGTTGATTGTGGACGGCGGGAAAGGCCAGCTGAGTTCCGCCTACAAAGTGCTGTGCCGCTTGGGATTGGAGCGCCGCATTTTCCTGATCGGCATCGCCGAGAATTTAGAAGAACTGTATAAGGTGGGTGACCCGTATCCGCTCTTGCTCGACAAGAAATCGGAGGTGCTCAAACACATCCAGCTGTTGCGCGACGAGGCGCACCGTTTCGGTATCACGCACTACCGCAAACGCCATGTCAAGGGCGTGGTCAAGACCGAACTGACCGAAATCAAGGGCATCGGCACGGAAACGGCGCAAACGCTGCTAAGACGGTTCAAGTCGGTCAAGCAAATCCGGAACACCCCGCTCGCCGACCTGACGGAAGCCGTCGGCGCGGCCAAGGCCAAACTGGTATTCGATTATTTCCAAAATACGGACGACGATGCTGCCCGAACGGACGCTTGATATATACTTAAACTTTTTCGAAGGCCTGCCCGCCTCGCGGCCGCGCCCCGACACCTTGCGGACGGCCGCCCACGCCTGGGCGCAAACGCGCTTGGAAGCGGCCTGCGCCGCCTACGGTCTCGGCACCCTGCCGCCCGTGCAGACCGGCGCCCACGGCAAGCCCTCGTTCGGCGACGACTTCCCGCTCCATTTCAACCTGTCGCACAGCGGCGCAGGCGCGGCCTTGGCCATCAGTGACGCGCCCGTCGGCATCGACCTCGAAGGCAACGACGGCCACCGCTGGGCAGAACTGTCGCAACGCTTCTTCAGCCCCGGGGAACGGGCTGTCCTCAACGCCCAACCGCTTGCGGCGCGGCCGGAGACGTTCATCCTGCTCTGGACTTGCAAGGAAAGTCTGTATAAATATATCGGATGCGGCCTGAGCCGGGGCCTATCCCGCTACACCTTGCAATTCGACGGGGCGGACGTAAAAAAAGTGCGGGCCTCCTACGAAGCCCGCACGCTCTATTTCTCTTCCCGCCAGGTGGCTCACGGGAACCGGATGTACCGCCTTACCGTCTGCAGTCCGTGGCAGACTGACGTTTATTTCAACAGCGCATCCAGCGTTTCGTAAAACTCCGGATCTTCACCCAAGAACACCCGTTCCACTTTCAGGCCGGGTTTGAGAATCACCTTGGTCGGATAACCGCTCACGCCATAGCGGAACGCGATATCGTTGTCCCCTTCGCCGTTCATGACCGAAACCCACGGCAGGCGTTCCCGTTCGACGAGCGACTGCACCTTGTCCAAACGGTCGCGGCACGCGATGCCGATGAACGTCACCTTACGCTGATACTTGCCGTAATAGCGCTTCATGTCCGGCATCCCCTTGATGCACCACGGGCACCAGGTACCCCAAAAATCCAGCACGACATAGCGTTTGGCATAGTCGGACAACGTGACGGGCTTGCCGTGGATATCCGTCAGCGTAAAGTCCGGCGCGATGGCGTCCTGCACCAACGCGGCCGCATTGGATTCCTGCTGTTTGCGGCGTTCGAAATAAGCCTTGGCCTCGTCGAGCCGTTTTTTCAGCAAGCCTTCCCGCACTTCCGCCTTCAACAGACCCTCGCATTCCAGAAACGCATCGGCCGACTGCTGTTCCAACAGGTAGAGCCCCGCCAACAGGCTGCCCGGATGCGTGCGGATATACTGCCGTTCTGCCTCGCGCAAGCGTTCCAGCCGCGCCGTCAACTCGGTATAGAGGCTGTCCATATAGGCCTCGTCTATGTTCTCCACGCCCAAACCGTAGAGGCTGTCCACACGGCCGGCCAACAGGCTGTAGTCGCGCAACGTTTCCTCCATGCTTTCGCGCAAGTCGGCCTGCGCCTCCAAATCCTGCGTGCCGCGCAACATATAACTCAGATAACCGTCTTCGTAAACGCCGCGCAGACGCACTTGCTCGCCCGGCTGCATCCAAAAACGGATTTGGTGGCTCAGCGGCACCGAAAGACGGCCCCGGCGGTTGGCCCGCAAGTCCGAAGCCGGCTCCAAGCGGATTTCTATCGGTTCTCCGTCAAAAACCGGGCTGAACGCGAACTTCCCGCCTTCGGCCTGCAACGTATCGTCCGTAACGGCCGACAAATCCGAAACCGGTGCATAATGTACATAGACGGGCCCGTCCGGCAGGCCTTCGATTTCCACGTTGATGGACGCCTTCTTGCAGCATCCGCCCGCCAAAACCGCCAACCCAAAGGCGGCGACGGCCATTTTCATCCATTGTCTTTTCATCTCGCTATCCGTGTGTTTGATTATTTCGTATCCATCCCATGCAAAACGGCATCCATCGGCACGTCCCAGGCATCGTGCGGCACCTCGTCCACAAACTGGAACGGAAAGCAGATACCCATTTTAGGCGCCTTGACCTTGGGCAGGAAACGGTCGTAAAAGCCCTTGCCGCGGCCGAGCCGGTAGCCCGCCGCATCGAAAGCCACGCCCGGCACGATGACCAGGTCTATTTTACCGTAGTCTTCCTGATATTCGTCGGTATCCGGTTCCTGCACCCGGAGCGCGCCGTCCCGCAGACGCGCGGCCCCCTCGTAACGTTTGAGCCGGATATCCTCCCCTTCGACGACCGGCAGCCAGATTTCCTTTTCCAAATGCCACCGTTCGATGAAATCCTGCGTGCGCACCTCGTCTTTCAACGCGTGATACACCATGACTGTACGCGCGGCCTGAAACCAGGCGTGCGCCGCCACCTGCGCCATGACCGGCCCGGACAGCCGTTCCAAAGCCTCGGCGCCGTATTGTTTCTTCAACGTTCTCATCCGTTGACGGAGTTCATCTTTCGTCATCTTGTGCCCCGTTTTGTATGGAAAGTACAAAGTTAATCAAATCGGCAGGAATATCAACGAAAATATTTCGTAAGTTTGCCAAGTAATCCGGATAACGCATCCGACCGAACCCACCTTAATATGCAAAGAACCGATTTCAAGATAGAAGTCTGCGCCTACAGCGTGGAAATCGCCGAGGCGGCCATAGCCGCCGGTGCCGACCGTGTGGAACTCTGCACAGCCGGCGAGGGCGGACTGACGCCATCCCACGGCTTTATCCGACGCGCCAAAGCCCGCTTGCCGAAGGGCGTCCACGTGTTGATCCGACCGCGGGGCGGCCTATTCCATTATACATCGGCAGAGAAGGAAGAAATGCTGTACGACATCGAACAGGCGCAAGCCTTGGGAGCGGACGGCCTCGTCATCGGTGCGCTGACCGAAGCGGGCGACATCGACTGGGATTGGGTGCGCCGTTGCCGGCAGGCGACGAACGCGAACCGAAGCCTGACCTTCCATCGCGCGTTTGACTTCTGCCGCCGCCCGTTGGAAAGCATCCCGGCCTTGGAAGAAGCCGGCGTGGACCGCGTGCTGACGTCCGGGCAGGCCTCCGACGCGTTACAGGGCGCCGACTTACTCAAAGCCTGCGTAGAAGCCGCACACCGCTTGCAAATCATGCCGGGCGGCGGCGTGTCGCCGGACAACATCGCCCGCATCGCCCGAACGACCGGCGCCCGCGAATTCCATTTCTCGGCCGCCCGACCGATACCCGCTCCGACCGGAATGGCCGACGCCTTGGGCATGGGCGTAGCTAACGGGCCGTATCCGGAGAAGGTACGGCAAGCGATTGCAGCACTTTTATAAGCTGCTCGCCCAACCCTATCGTATAACCGTGGCTGACCCACACCACCCGGTTGAACGTGTCGGCCACAATCCATATCGGCAATTGCGAAGCCCCTAAATCCAAATTCGCACGGATTTCGGCTTCGATCCCGCCATCCGAATCCAGTCCGTATTGCGTTTGCGCCGGTAGTTTACGCCACTTGCCAGCCTGAAAACGCTTCCATTCGGCTTCGTCGCGGCACAACAGCAACAACGGTCGGC
>CAMWIS010000055.1 GCA_947174375.1 uncultured Bacteroidales bacterium | reverse complement strand
ATTTTCTTCGCCGCCGTTTTCTTGGCCGTTTTCTTGCCGGCAAAATGCTTGTTCGTCAGCTCCAAACTTTCCTTGATGAGTTGGAACGTGCGTTCGATATCCTGATCCAACCCAACGGAGAAGCGGACGAGGCCTTCCGACAGGCCCATGCCTTTCTGGAATTCTTCCGGAATCTCGCTCGACGTGCTCTTGCCGGAATTGCTGAACAGGGTTTTGAAGTAACCGAGCGAAACGGCCAGGTAGCCGACGCCTTTCTTCTGCATCGTCTCCATCATGAAGTTGGCTTTCTCGGCCGTTTCAAGGTCGATGGCAATCATGCCGCCGAAGCCGTAACCGGCGTTCATCTGTTTCTTCATGAGCGCGTAGTCGGGGTGGGACGGTTGGCCGGGATAGTTGGCTTTCAGGCCGATTTCCTTGAAGCGTTTGGCCAAATACATCGCGTTCTCGCTATGTTTTTGCATACGGATGTGCAACGTGTGCAGGTTTTTGAGGATGCTCGACGAGCGGAACGGGTCCAGGACCGGACCCAACAACATGGCCGTGCCGTTGTTGACGTCAATCAGCGAGTTGATGTAGTCGGCCTTGCCGCAGATGGCACCGGCCACGCAGTCGTTCTTGCCGTTGATGAATTTGGTCATCGAGTAAACGACCACGTCGGCGCCGAGGCGGGCGGGCGAGAAAATCATGGGCGTAAACGTATTGTCAACGACCAATTGGGCCTTGTGCTTATGCGCAACGGCAACCAGGGCCGGGATGTCGGCGATGCGCAACATCGGGTTGCTCATCGTTTCGGTATATACAAAGCGTGTGTTCTTACGGATGGCTTTCTCCACCTTCTTCGGGTCGGTCGTATCGACGAAGGTCACGTCGATGTTGAATTTGGGCAGATAGTTTTTCAGGAACGCGAACGTGCCGCCATAGACGGTCGGGCTAGCCACGATATGGTCGCCGCTCTTGACAAGCTGCAACATGGCGCAGGTAATGGCCGCCATCCCGGAGCCGGTTACCCAGGCGGCCTCAGTGCCTTCCATGGACACCAAGGCGTCGGCCAGATATTTGTTGGACGGGTTCCAATGGCGGGAATACAGGAAGCATCCTTGTACTTCGCCGGTAAACGTGCCGGTCATGTCCTTGCCGTGCAGGAACGTGAACGTGGCCGAGTCGGTGACGGAGGGGTTCACGTCGCCGAATTCACCGAATTGCAGACAATCCTGAATGCGGGAAGCGGGGTCGAATTTTTCTTTTTTCATAATATGTGATTTTTGGTTAATGGTCGGATGAAAGGCTTTTTTGCTTGGCCAACAGCATATTCAATTCGCTCAGATAGCGGTCGGCCTCCAAGAAGTCCATGGACTTGGCGGCCGTGTTCATGAGTTTCTTCACCACCTCGATGCGGTTCGCCAAAATCTTGGGGTCGCCGTAGTCGATGACCGGGTCGGCGGCGAAACGCACCTGGCTTTCGGTCTCCACATAGGCTTTCGGTTCCGCGCCGCGCGCCACGGCCAACGAATCGTCGATTTTCTTGACGATGGGTTTGGGCGTGATATGGTGCGCCTTGTTGTAGGCCATCTGTTTCTCGCGTCGCCGGTTCGTTTCCTCTATCGTCTGCTTCATGGCGTCGGTCTCGTGGTCGGCGTACATGATGACGCGGCTGTTCATGTTGCGCGCGGCGCGGCCCGCCGTTTGGGTCAACGCGCGTGCCGAGCGCAGGAAGCCTTCCTTGTCGGCGTCCAAAATGGCCACTAACGATACTTCCGGCAGGTCGAGCCCCTCGCGCAGCAGGTTCACGCCAATCAACACGTCGATGGCGCCCGCGCGTAGGTCTTGCAGGATTTCCACCCGTTCGAGCGTATCCACGTCCGAATGGATATAGCGGCAACGGATGCCGTTGTTGGTCATGAACTTGCTCAGTTCTTCGGCCATCTTCTTGGTCAGCGTCGTCACGAGCACGCGTTCCTGACGCGCACACGTCTTTTCTATTTCGTCCAAAAGGTCGTCCACCTGGTGGGCCGTCGGGCGCACCTCTATCGGCGGATCCAACAGGCCGGTGGGACGGATGACCTGTTCCACGACCACACCCTCCGCCTGTTCCAGCTCGTATTCGGCCGGCGTCGCGCTGACGTAAAGCGTCTGCTTGACCAATTGTTCGAACTCCTCGAATTTAAGCGGGCGGTTGTCCAAGGCGGCCGGCAGACGGAAGCCGTATTCCACGAGGTTGATCTTGCGGGATCGGTCGCCGCCGTACATGGCCTTGATTTGCGGCATCGTCACATGGCTTTCGTCCACCACCAGCAGGAAATCGTCGGGGAAGTAGTCAATCAGGCAGTAGGGGCGCGTGCCGGCCGCCCGTCCGTCGAAATAACGCGAATAGTTTTCAATGCCGGCGCAGTAGCCGATTTCCTTAATCATCTCCACATCGTAGCAGACGCGGTCTTCCAAGCGTTTGGCCTCCAACGGCTTGCCGATTTCCTTGAAGAAGTCCACCTGTTTGCCGAGATCCAGCTGTATTTCTTTAATCGCATTCTGGATGCGGGCGGACGAGGGCACGAAGATATTGGCCGGGTAAATCCGGATGGTCGGGAGCGACTCCAACACCGAGCCCGTCAGCGGGTCGATTTTTTGCAGGCTCTCGATTTCGTCGTCAAAGAAAATGATGCGGTAGGCGTAGTCGTCGTAGGCCACGAACACGTCGATGGTGTCGCCCTTGACGCGGAATTTGCCGCGCGTAAACTCGATTTCATGCCGCGAATACAGGCTGTTGACCAAGGCCAGCATGAGGTCGCGCTGCGTGATGCGTTGGCCCACCGACAGGATGACGATATTGTCGTGGTAGTCGTTCGGGTTGCCCGTACCGTAGATGCAGGACACCGACGACACGATGATGACGTCGCGGCGGCCGGACAACAGCGCCGAGAGCGCGCGCAACCGCAGCTTCTCTATTTCGTCGTTGATGGAGAGATCCTTTTCGATATACGTGTTGGAGGACGGTATATAGGCTTCCGGCTGATAGTAATCGTAATAGGAAACGTAATATTCGACGGCGTTCTCCGGGAAAAACTGGCGGAACTCGCTGAACAGCTGCGCCGCCAAGGTCTTGTTGTGGCTCAATACGAGCGTGGGGCGCTGCACCTCCTGAATGACGTTGGCCACGGTGAACGTCTTGCCGGAACCCGTGACGCCCAGCAGCACTTGCCCCTTGTCTCCCCTCCGCAGTCCTTCGGACAGTTCGGCGATGGCTTGCGGCTGGTCGCCCGTCGGCCGGAATGCGGAGGTGAGTTTGAAATCCATGGGGCAGGTCGTTTATTGATGACAGGCGCGGAACTGTTCCAGACGTTTTTCCAGTTCGGGCAGGTCTTCCATCGGCACGAGCGATACGCAGGCGCGCAAGCCCTGGCGTTCACTGCCCGTGATGCCGAGCGAGATGGCGCTGACGCCGAAATACAGCAGTTCGTGCAACAGTTCGTCGCCGCTCATGCCTTCGTAGCCGATTGTAAAGTAGAAACCGTCCGACAGGGCCATGTCCTCGTCTTTGTCGTAAACGAGGTGGAAGCCGTTTTTCAGGAACATTTCCTTCATGCGGCGCGCTTTCTCCGCGTAAACCTTGATTTCTTCGATAAAGTTGTATTCGCCGTCGTTCACCGCTTTGAGGATGGCCGCCAAGCCGTATTGGGGCGAGTGGGCGGTACCGGAACTCAAGGGGTAAATCGTGCCGTAGATCATCGTGCGGCCGAAGCCCGTGCTCGGATAGTAGTTCTTGAAGTTGGGGAATTCGGTCTTGAACAGCTTGTCCGAAATCACCATCATGCCGAGCCGCTGACCCGCGTAGCTGAACGCCTTGGAGCTGGAGATGAACAGCAGGTAGTTGTCCGTGTAGTTGGCCACCGTCGCCTGATAGGGCGGTACGCCCGGCTTGGAGATGTCCTTGCGGAAGTCCATGCCGAAGTAGGCGAGGTCTTCCATGACGATGACGTTGTATTTGTTGGCGAGGTCGCCGATGATTTTCAATTCGTTTTCCGTGAAGCAGATCCACGACGGGTTGTTCGGGTTGGAATAGAAAATGCTCGAAATATTGCCTTTCGACAGGTATTCTTCCAACTTTTCGCGCAGCTTTTCGCCACGGTAATTATAGACGTCAAACGATTCGTAAGGAATCTGCATGACGGCGTGCTGCTGACGGTGTACGGCGAAGCCCGGATCGATGAACAGCGTCGTGTTCTTGCCGGCCTGGGCGCGGCTGATGGTCAGGAAGGCCGCGAAACTGCCCTGCATGGAGCCGACGGTCGGCAGGCAGGATTCGGGGCTGACCGAGATGTTGAGGAAGTTCTTGACGAAGCGGGCGATTTCCGTCTTCAGTTCGGGAATACCGTAAACATCGGGGTAGATGGAAGCCACGCCGTTGCGGAGCGCCTTGATTTCGGCCTCGATACCGATTTGGCAGGCCGGAAGCCCCGGAATGCCCATCTCCATGCGGATGAAACGGGTGCCGGAAGCGGCCTCGATATCGTTGATGAGTTTCTTGACCTCGCGGATGGAGGCGCGTCCTACATTGGACAAATTGTTCTCGGACACGATTCTGTCCACGAGTTCTTTCGGAATAACCGTCTGAGCCATAATATGCTAAAGTGTTTAAATTTGCGTAATAACAACTAAAAAGCCGAATCCATAACGGGTTCGGCTTGTAAAGTTACGAAAAAAATTCCGTATTACAACACGACAATCGGCGGCACGTCGCGGAGCGGCTTCGGACAATGCCAGAAGCGGTCGTCTTTGGCGTTGGGGTTGAACAGGTAGAACACCGTGCCGTCGTCGCCCTTGATGGCGGCCAAGGCTTGCCCCTCGGCGCCGGCGGGCGGATTCGGCAACGCGATGCCGACCAGGGCCGTCGTTTCGTATTCGGCCAAAATCACGGGCAGGTCGGTAAAGCGCCGCACGAGGCGGGCGTGCAGGATGGCGCGGTCTTTGGCGTCGCCGGCCTTAAGCGCGAAGGCTTCGTCCGGGAACAGCGGCTGGCCGTCGGGTTTGGCTTTCCTTTTGGCGTTGTCGTTGAAATAGGTGGCTACGAATTGGCCGAGGTAGCCGATGACCGCTTCCTGACAGGCTTGCGTCGGGGCGGTCGTCAGTAGGCTATCCACCGCGGACGCGCATTTGTGTTGGATGGACTTGCTCAGCACCTCGCCGCAGGGCGCGTGCAGATAGAGCGCGGTGGACGCGTAGGGGTAATTCTTGTAGAAGTCAAGCATTCGCAGGTTATAGGCGAAGCGGTCGTTCTTCTCATAAAGGCACGGGATGCCGACGCATTCCCGGAATTGCAGGCTCAACGGCGCCGTCCCCAGCGCAAAGCAGCCTTCGTAGCTGTAAACGGGTTCGTTGCGTTGCTTGCCGGCCAACTTCTCCATCAGGTAGAACGGCGCGCCGCCGATTTCCACATAGGGCCAGTTATAGACTTTCTCATAAAACGGCAGCAACACGAGCAGGCGATAGGCCGATTTGTCCGCGCCCAGGCGGCCGATTTTGGCCGCATAGCCGGCTTGGTTCAACATAAAGACCGTCCACACCTCCTGTTCGCCGTTCTTGTTCTTGGGGTAGATGGCGGCCGCGGCGGCCTGGGTCAGCCGGTAGAAGCCCCAGTCGTTGAGGCGGTGCTTGCGGGCGGCCTCGTAGAGTTGCCGCAGCGGGATGTCGAAGCGGCTCTCCGACAGTTTTTGCCAAAAGGCGGCCAGGTTCTTTTCCGTCGGCGCGCCGATGCCGTAAGTGTTGAGGCGGGGTTCCAAGTCCAACGACAGTTTCACACCGTCGGCCTCGATGTCGAGGCGGTTGACTTGGATCAGTTCGTCGTAGTACGGGTCGGGTGCGGCCGGGGCCTTTAACGGGCTCAGGCTGCGGATGCCGGCGGGTTCAATCCAAGTGAGCGCGGGCCAAGCCGTGTCGGGCTCGGCTTTCCGCGTCGGCATTTCCGGAAATTCCGGGCTGAACGTCTGTATCTTGTAGGCCTTGAAGCCGTCGCGCAGATGGTCGCAGAATTCCTGGTTGCACTGCCGGCGGTTGTCTTCGAATTTACCCACCACCTGCGATTTGACATAGGTGTCGAACAGTTCGGTGGCCTCTTCCTTCCATTCCTGCGCCTTTTCCTTCAACGTGTTCCACAACTGCAAGCCCTGTTCCTTGTACGATTCCTTGGCGTCCTGCCAACTCTCCTTCAAATCCGCTTTGGCGTCCTCCACCATATCCTGCGCCTTGTCCTTGAGGTCTTGCACCGTCTCGCGCAGCGCGTTTGTCTTGGTTTCGGGCTGCACGGTGTCCACCGTCGCGGCCACGGTATCAATCGTCTGTTGCGCATGGGCGGGCGTGCCGGCGCAACACAGCATCAGGCCGAGGCCGCATGCGGCCGCCGACAGTTTCCGGAGGGGGGTAGTGGTCATGGTCTTAACTGAAATATTCTTTCATGCGTTCGAAAAAGCCCGGGTCGCGCCGGTCGGGTGAGGGTTGCATATCCGGCATATCCTTGAGCTTCTGCAGCATTTCCTTTTCTTCCTTGTTCAGATTCTTGGGCACCCAAACCTGTATGCTCACGATCAGGTCGCCTTTGGGCATACGGCCATGCAGGTCGGGCAAGCCTTTGCCGCGCAACCGCAGCAGCTTGCCGGAGGGCGTGCCGGCTTCCAGTTTGAGCCGCGCCTTGCCGTTGAGCGTCGGCACCTCCACCGAGGCGCCCAAGGCCGCATCCACGAAGTTGACGTAATGCGTGTAGTGCAGGTTCGTATGGTCGCGCTGGAACAGGTCGTGCGGCAGTTCTTCGATAAGGATCAGCAAATCGCCGGGGATGCCGCCGCGTGGCGCGGCGTTGCCCTTGCCCTGCATCGACAGCTGCATGCCGTCTTCCACGCCGGCCGGGATGCGGATGGTGATGACTTCCTCGGCCTTGGTCGTGCCCTCGCCGTGGCAGGCCGGGCAAGGCGTCGTGATGATTTCGCCCTCGCCGTGGCAGGTCGGGCACGTCACCACCTGTTGCATACGGCCCAAAATGGTCTGCGTCACCTGCGCCACGCGGCCGCTGCCGTGGCAGGTCTCGCAGGTCTTGCGGCCGTTCTTGTCGGCGGCGCCGCTGCCGTGGCAGGTCTCGCACGGCACCGACTTGCGCACCTTGATTTTCTTCTCCACGCCGTTGGCGATTTCCTCCAACGTCAGCTTGACCGTGATACGCAGGTTGGAGCCGCGGGCCACGCGGCGTCCGCCGCCCCCGAAGCCGCCGAATCCGCTGAAACCGCCGCCTCCGAACATATCGCTGAAGATATCGCCGAAATGCGAGAAGATATCGTCCATCGACATACCCGCGCCGCCGAAGCCGCCCGCGCCGCTCATGCCGGCATGGCCGAACTGGTCGTAGCGCGCCTTCTTGTCGGGGTTGCTCAATACGTCGTAGGCCTCCGCCGCTTCCTTGAACTTCTCTTCGGCTTCCTTGTCGCCGGGGTTGCGGTCGGGGTGGTATTTCAAGGCCAGTTTGCGGTAGGCCTTCTTCATTTCGTCGGGCGTGGCGCTCTTGTCAACGCCCAACACCTCGTAGTAATCTCTTTTCTCTGCCATAAAGCGTTTGCCTTGCTGTGCTTATATGCCGACCACGACTTTGGCGTGTCGGATCACTTTGTTGTCGATTTTATAGCCTTTGAGCACGACGTCCAGCACGTTGCCTTTCGTCTTGCCTTCGGGCGTGGGGATTTGCGCCACGGCCTCGCTCCATTCTTCGTCAAACGGTTGGTCGAGCACGTCGATGACGCTGACGCCGTTCTGCGTCAGGATTTTGTTCAGCTTGTGATAGATGAGCGCCACGCCTTCGAAGGCCGTGCCCTTGGCGGCGTCGGGTTCGATGACGGTGGAGGCGGCGGTGGCGGCCGCCTGCGGGCCGAAGAGTTCCACGGCCAACGCCCGTTCGAAATCGTCGATGACAGGCAACAGTGACATAACGACATCTTCCGAGGCCGTCTTGATGAGCTCCAGGCGTTCGCGCGCCGTGCGCTTGCGGAAGTTGTCGAAGTCGGCGTACAGCCGCGCGTTCTTGTCTTTCCAGTCGGCGATTTCGGCCTGCAGGCGGCCTATCTCGTCTTCGGGGGTGGTATCCGTCGGCTCTGCGGGCGACTCGGCCGTGGCTTCGGCGGCTTCCGCCGTTTCAGCCGTTTCGGCTTGAGGTTCGGCCGCCGGCTCGCCGTTCGGGTTCTGTTTTTTCATGTCTTTGTCTTTCATAGAGGTACGCTTCTTTCTGTCCAACATCATTTAAGGATTTTTAAGACCTACGCAAAGATAGTGCCAATCGGTGGATTATGCCAGAATGTCGGGAAATGAAAAGAGCCGGTCGGCCGTGTTCCGGTCGCCGGCTCCTGTCGCAACGCGCCCGTCGGGTCACGCTAAAATATCAACATGAACAGCACGTAGAAAAGGTGGGCCGCCACGCCGGCGCAAAGCCCGCCGATGGTATGGGCGAGGATGGCTTTGGACGTCAGGTTGCGGTAGCCCAGCGAATCCAACATGGCCGTATGCGTGGAGAGGAAACCGCTCCAGCACATCCCCATGGCCGTGAAGACCGCGATGACGTTGCCATCCACAAAGCCCTGTTCGATGAACGTGGGGACGAGGCCGAGCGCCGCGCCTACCGCGCCGAGGGCCGTAATCGGGAAGGCCACGAGCTCCGGATGGGTGAAGCCGAACAGCCATTGGAACACGAAGTCGATTTTGCCGGCCAGGTAGGGCAGGATGTTCACGCCCTCGTAAGCCGCGCCCGTATATTCGCCGTTCGCGCCCGGGCCGAACGTCAGCATCATGACGAACGTGGAGATGACCAACACGCCGGGGATAATCGCCAGGCCGAGGTCAACGCCCGTCTTGCCGCCGTCGAGGATGGCGTTCAGGCCGCGCAGGAAGATGCCGTTGTCTTGCTTGAACGAGATTTCCTCCTCGTTGCCGCCGGCCGCCTCCTCGTCCTTGAATTGCGGATAGGCTTTGAGGATGAAGCGCTGCATGAGGCGCGTGGAGATGATGCTGCCCACGATGGCGCCCAACAGCCCGACGACGGCGCCGCCGCCGAAGCCCTTACCCGTCATGAACGCGATGACGACGAGCCCCATGCCGAAAGCCGTGCCGAAGTTGGTCAGCGAAATCAGCTGGTATTTCTTGAAGTAATGGCTGAAGTTCTTGTCGTTGGCCAACGAGATGATGGCGGGGTTGTCGGACAGGAACGTCAGCACGCCGCCCAGCGCGGCCACGCCGGGCAGGTTGAACAGCGGCTTCATGAACGGCTTGAGGATTTTCTCCAACAGCCGCACCACGCCGAATTCCACGAGCAGTTTGCCCAAGGCGCCCGACAGTACCGTGATGCCCATGAGGTAGAGCACCGTATCGACGAGCAGCCGGTAGGACGTACCCATAATCGTGTTCAGCATATTGGCCACGCCCATCCGGTGGGCGATATAGCCGAAAACCGCGAAGAACACGGCCAGGAAGATCAAGGCCTCGATGCTGCGCTTGGTCGTGAATTTCATATTTTTAAATGCCTTCATAGTGTATGTTGTTTGCTATTCTCTTTCAAATGCGTTGAGCCGCCAGCGGAA
>CAMWIS010000054.1 GCA_947174375.1 uncultured Bacteroidales bacterium | reverse complement strand
ATCATGCCGATTTTCAACAGCGCCACGCGCGCCAAGGCCTGACGCGGATAGCCCTCGTAGAGCTGCCGGTAATACATCAACGCCTTGTCGTTCTGCTCCAACACGAGGTAGGTGGCCGCCAGTTCGTTGATGGCCATCGACATATAGGCGGTACGCGGATAGTTCTCGATAAGCCCCAGCAAGCCGTCCACCTTTTCCTGATAACGGCCCTGCGCGCCCGCACAGAGCGCCCGCTGGTAGTAGGCGTAATCCAAGGGTTCGCGGCCTTTGGCGATGACTTTCGCATAATAGGCCTCGGCCTTGTCGAAATGCCGCAGCATGAACTCGCAGTCGCCCGCCCGCAGGTAAGCGTCGGTCAGATAGGCCGTATCGGCGGCGCGGCAGACGGCGAAAAAGCGCTCCCACTGCGACAGCGCCTGTTCGTAACGCACGCGGTCCATATAGAGATAACCGAGATTGTAATACACCATGGCGTATTCGGGCGTCGAAGCGGCTTCCGGCCGCGCCGCAAACGCCTCATAGCGTTCCAGGGCCGTGTCCGCCTCGTCCAACTGCCACGCGCTTTCGCCCGCCCAAAACATCGCGCGGGCCGCCAGCGCATTGTCGGGCAATTCCCGCGCCGCCATCACGAAAGACGTATCGGCCAGCGGATATTTCCGGCTACGGAAGGCCTCCATCCCGCGGTTGAACAGCAAGTTCTGCTTGACCTGCTTCAACTCGTAAGACAGCGGCTGCAACTTCTCGATGGCCGCCAGCGCCTCCGCATAATGACGGTTGCGGCTGTAAGCGCTCAGCATATATTCGTATATCTTGCGGCTGTAAGCCGACTGCGGATAGGCTTCGAGAAAGTCGGTAAAGACCGTGACCGACTCCTTATACGGCGCCAAGCCCAATTCGTAGCTCAGCTGCGCGTAGTGATACATCGCGTCTTCCTGCACCACCGGATTGAATTTCAAACGGGCCGCGTCGCGGAACGCATCCATCGCGAACTTCTTCTGCCCGCGCTGCACGTAGCAATAACCCAAATGGTAATACGCGCTCTGCGCCAGTTCGCTGTCCTTATCCACGCTCAGTACGCGCAGGAAATAATGCGAAGCCGTATCATAGACCTGACGTTTATAATAGATGTAGCCCAGGATGTAGTCGCCGTCCTTGTCCGGCCGCTGGGCCGAACGGTCGAAATAGAACTGCATATAGGGCAACGCCCGGTCGTAGTCGCCGAGTTGGTAATACGATTCGCCGACCAGACGCGCCACCTCGGGCTGACGCTTGGACGAGGCCGTGGCCATGAGCGTCTCCGCCATATCGACGACGTCCTTGTAACGGCCCTGCATATAATAAATCTGCTGTACGTAAAACGGCACCAACGTCTTGAACGTCGGGTCGTCCTGAATCTTCGCGAATTCGTTGAGGGCGCTCTGATACTTGCCCTCCATGTAGAGGATATAGGCGTGGTAATAGCCGGCCACGATGCGGTATTTGCCGGTGGATTCAATCAGCGGGGCGAAGTTGAGTTTGGCCTCGTCGTAACGCTTGACGCTGAAAGCGGCATAGCCGGCATGGAAACGGAAGGCATCCTGTTCTTCGGGCGTCAGTTCATCGACCGCAACGTGCGCATAGGCGGCGTAGGCTTCCGCATACTGCTTGTAGTGGTACAGATAGTCGCCCAACTCGCGCCAAGCTTGCTGGATATGGTCGCTCATCGGATAGGCCTCGATGAAACGCTGCAAATCGACCTGCGCGTTGCGGTGGTAGAGCCGCGCGCCGCATACGGCCGCATAAAAGGCCGATTCGGTGCGGTAGTAATCGTCTTCGGGCGCCGTGCGGTTCGCCAGTTTCTGCGAAACCCGTATGAATTGCTTGCGGGCCGACGCATATTTGGCCTTGGCGTACAACTCGAACGCGTCGCGGTACATTGCCTCCGGCTGGTCGTAAAACGCCGTGTTCTGCGCCTGCAAGCCGCCCGCCCACAGGCAGAGCAGCCCGACGGCCAAGGCCACGGCCAGACTGTTTTTCAGAAATGTCCTCATGATTTCTTTTTCTTTGCCAATCCCCATTTCATCCGGTAATCCACACGCACGTCGCCATGCGCGATTTTGTCGAGCCGTTTCTTCAACATCGCCCGGCGCAACGTGCTCAGATGGTCCACGAACACCCGTCCCTCGATATGGTCGTATTCGTGCTGGAACACACGCGCCACATAGCCGTCGTAGGTTTCCTCGTGCCATTGGAATTGCTCGTCCTGATAACGCACGTGGATAACCGGCTTGCGATAGACTTCCTCGTAAAGGCCGGGGAAACTCAGACAGCCTTCGTCGAAGCCCCATGGTTCGCCCTCTTCCGACAGCAGCTGCGGATTGACGAAGGCCTTGCGGAACGGCTCGGCGGGCGTCTTGACTCCGGCCGAAGGGCCGCTCTCCAACTCGATGGGCGGGATGTCCACAACGAACAGCCGCAAGGAAAGGTCTATCTGCGGCGCGGCCAAACCGACGCCGCCGGCTTCCGCCATCGTTTCGAACATATCGGCCACGAGACGGGGCAGGTCGGGATAATCGGCCGGCACTTCCGCCGCCTGCTTGCGCAACACGGGTTGGCCGTAAGGTACAATCGGATATATCATAGTCTAAGCTCGTTTTTGCATATAGGTCTGTAATATCAGCGTGGCGCTGAGCGCGTCCACCAAGCCCTTGTCCCGGCGTTTCTTCTTTTTGAGGCCGGCGGCCAGCATTGTCTGGAACGCCATTTTTGACGTAAAACGCTCGTCGACGCGCTCCACCGGAATCTGCGGATACTGTTTCCTGAAACGTTTGACAAAGGGTTCGATATAGCGCGTGCTCCCGGAGGGCGTCGCGTCCATCTGCAACGGCAGCCCCACGACCACGGTCTCGACCTCCTCGCGCCGCAGATAGTCGGCGAGATAAGCGTCCAGATTGGCCGTCGGCACCGTCTCCAACGCATGGGCGATGAGTTTGAGCGGATCCGTCACGGCAAGGCCGCACCGTTTCTGACCGTAATCGATGGCTAATATCCTACCCATTGCACACACGTTTGCTAAATTTTACAAAAATAAACATTCCGCCCGCATTTTTCCATCATCGGAAACGGCGGTTTTCAACAGTTTTTTGTTAAATAACCAAGTATTTGACTCGCTTGTTTTTATTAACATTTTTTAACATTTCCGATGCGGTCGCGAGCGGGCTTTTCTTTATATTTGCATTCCGTAAAACAGTCGGTTCACCCCGACTAAAATCCTACATTTATGGCAGAGCCTATAGACATCAAAGAACTCAACGAGAAAATCGAGAAAGGAAGCGCCTTTTTGGATTTGCTCACATTGGAAATGAACAAGAACATCGTGGGGCAGAAAGCCATGGTGGAACGCCTGCTGATCGGGTTGCTGGCCAACGGCCACATCCTGCTCGAAGGCGTGCCGGGCTTGGCGAAGACGTTGGCCATCAAAACGCTGGCGCAAGCCATCGACGCCAACTTCAGCCGCATCCAGTTTACGCCCGACCTGTTGCCGGCCGACGTCATCGGCACGCAGATTTACAGCCAGAAGGACGAGCGTTTCGTCAGCCGGAAGGGCCCCGTTTTCGCCAACTTCGTATTGGCCGATGAAATCAACCGTGCACCGGCCAAGGTGCAGAGCGCGCTGTTGGAAGCCATGCAGGAACGCCAGGTGACCATCGGCGAGGAGACGTTCCCGCTGGACGATCCGTTCCTCGTACTGGCCACGCAGAACCCCATCGAACAGGAAGGCACGTATCCGTTGCCCGAAGCGCAGGTGGACCGTTTCATGCTCAAGGTCGTCATCGGCTACCCGACCAAGGAGGACGAAAAGCAAATCATCCGGCAGAACATCGGCCAGGAGAAGCCGCAAATCAACCCGGTGGTTTCGGTAGAGACCATCCGGAAGGCCCGCGCGCTGACGAAAGAGGTGTATGCCGACGAGAAAATCGAGAACTACATCACGGATATCGTGTTCGCCACGCGTTATCCCGACCGCTACCACCTGGAGAAATTCGCGCCGCTGATCGCTTACGGGGCTTCCCCGCGTGCCAGCATCAACCTGGCCTTGGCCGGCAAAGCCTACGCTTTCCTCAAACACCGCGGCTACGTCATTCCGGAAGATATCCGCGCCGTCTGCTTCGACGTCATGCGCCACCGCATCGGCCTGACCTATGAAGCGGAAGCCGAGAACATCCACTCGGAGGATATCCTGAACGAAATCCTCAATACGGTAGAAGTGCCCTAAGCCTTATGGAAACGTCCGATTTATTGAAGAAAGTCCGGAAAATCGAAATCAAGACCAAGGATCTTTCGAATCAGATTTTCTCCGGACAATACCACAGCACGTTCAAGGGGCGCGGCATGGCGTTCAGCGAGGTGCGCGAATACGGCTTCGGCGACGACGTCCGTTTCATAGACTGGAACGTAACGGCGCGTTTCAACAAACCGTATGTCAAGGTGTTTGAAGAAGAACGGGAGCTGACCGTGATGTTGCTCATCGACGTGAGCGCCTCGAACGAATTCGGCACGCGCGAACAGAGCAAACGCCTCGCCATGACGGAAATCGCGGCCATCCTCGCGTTTTCGGCCATTTCCAACAACGACAAGGTGGGCTTGCTGTTTTTCAGCTCGGAGGTGGAGAAATACATCCCGCCGCAAAAGGGCCGGCAGCACATCCTGCGCATCATACGGGAACTACTGGAATTCAAGCCGCAGCACAAGGGCACGAACATTGGCGAGGCGTTGCGCTACTTCCGCAACGTCCATAAACGCAAATGCACGGTGTTCCTGCTGTCTGACTTCATGGACAAGCACCCCTACGAAGACGCGCTCAAAATCGTTTCCAAAGGGCACGACCTGTCGGCCATCCGGCTGTACGACCCGCTGGAAACCGAACTGCCCGACGTGGGCTTGCTCCGCGTAACGGACAACGAAAGCGGCCAATCCATGATGATTGACACGCATTCCGCCGCCAACCGCCAGGCCTATGCGGCCTACCGGCAGGCGCAAACCAAGCGGACACACGGTCTGCTCGTCAAATACGGCATCCGCCATGCGGATATCGCCACGGGCGAAGACTATGTCAAACCGCTGATAACCATGTTTAACCGAATTTAAAAGCCCTTGATACCATGACGGCCGTTTCGTTTTTCAAACGTCGTATATCCCATGCGGGACTGTGGTTGATAGCCGCCGCCTGTATCGGTTTGGGACGGGCCAACGCCGCCCCTTCCCTGCGCGTATTCTGCGACAGCGCGGCCTGGATAGGCGACAGCCTCTCGCTCAAACTGCAATACGAAGGCACCGACCCGCGCCATGTGCTGTTTCCGATTTTGGATCCGCAGGCTTACCCCGGCTTGGAGTTTTTCTCCACCACGCCCACTTACGACACCGCCTACGACAAGACGACGGGCCTGTTCCGTCTGCGCGCCAGCTATCCGTTCGCCATTTACACGGCCGGCACCTACGCCATTCCGCCGGTGTCGTTCCGCGTGTTAGAGGACGGACAGATTCTGATTTACGACACCGACACGCTTTGGGTCAACATTTACGAACCCGACGTGGATTTTGAACAGGACATCCGCGACATCAAACCGATACATCAGGTTTCGGTTTGGGAACGCATGGCCGACTATATCCGCCGCCATTACGTTTGGATAAGCGCCCTCCTGCTCGCGTTAATCGCCGCCGTCTTCGGCTGGTATTACTGGCGGCGCAAACGCCGCAACCTGCCGGTCTTCTCGGCGCCCAAACCCGTGATTCCGCCCGTGGACCTCGCGCTGGCCAACCTCAAGGCGTTGAAGGAAAAACAACTTTGGCAGCACAACCGCGTCAAGGAATATTATACGGAACTGACCGAAATCCTGCGCGTGTTCCTGGCCGGCGAATACCATATCGCCGCCATCGAGATGACGTCGGACGAATGTATCGAAAACCTGCGGCAGCAATATCCCGACCGCAAGGACGACATCCGCCGTTTGGAAACCGTATTCCGCACCGCCGACTTGGTCAAGTTCGCCAAGAGCGAACCGCAGCCGTCGGAGCACGAGGATTGTTTCCGCACCGTATGGCAATTTGTGGCACAGCATAAAACAAGCACCCATGAACCTGAATGATCTGACTTTCGCCAACCCGCACTATCTCTGGCTGCTGTGTATCATTCCGTTCCTTATCTACTGGTACATCGCGCAAGAGAAAAAGACGTACCCGCGTCTGCACTTCTCCGACACCGGTTTTGCGGGCCGGCTTAAAAAGACGGGGCGGCAACGCTGCTATCCGCTGCTTTACGTATTGCGCACGCTCTGCCTCATGCTGCTGATTGTCGCGCTGGCGCGGCCGCAGAGCCACCTGAAAAACAACAGCCGCCACATCGAGGGCATCGACATCATGCTGGCCATGGATATCTCCGGCAGTATGCTGGCCGAGGACTTCTCGCCCAACCGCTTGGAAGCGGCCAAGAAAGTGGCCTCCGACTTTATCGCGGGGCGGCCCGACGACCGCATGGGGCTTGTGGCGTTCAGCGGCGAAGCGTTCACGCAATGCCCGCTGACCATCGACCACCATATCCTGCAACACCGCCTCAAGGCCTTGAAAAGCGGCGTCATCGAAGACGGCACGGCCATCGGCGACGGGCTGGCGGTGGCCATCAACCGCATCCGCAACAGCACGGCCAAAAGCAAGACGATTATCCTGCTGACCGACGGCGTGAACAACCGCGGCGCCATCGACCCGCTCACGGCCGCCGACTTGGCCAAGTTGTACGGCATACGCGTATATACTATCGGCGTCGGCACGCAAGGGTACGCCCCCTATCCGTTCCAAACCCCGTTCGGCATCCAATACCAGAACGTGGAGGTGCAAATCGACGAAGCGCTGTTGCAGGCCATGGCGCAGAATACGGGCGGCAACTATTTCCGCGCCACGAACCAAAACAAATTGCGTAACATTTTCAAAGAAATCGACCAGCTGGAAAAGAGCAAGATAGAAGTACTGACCTACGAATCGCACACCGACGAATACGCGCCGCTGCTGTGGCTCGCGTTGGGTCTGCTGCTTTTGGAACTCTTAGGCCGGCTATCCGTATTCAAAACCCTACCCTAATGTTCAGATTCGAAAACCCGCAATGGCTATACGGCCTCTTGGTCTTTCTGCCGCTTTTGGCGGCGGTCGTGTTCGTCATACGGCGGAAATACAAGCGTTTTGCCCGTTTGGGTGACCCGCGGCTGTTGCTTGCGATGTCGCCGGACTATTCGGTCGGCAAACAATACGTTAAATACCTGCTCCTGCTGTTGGCCGGCATCTGCCTCGTGCTGGCGCTCGCCAACCCGCAGATGGGCACGACGGTCAAAAAGGCGGAACGCAAAGGCGTTGACCTGATGGTGGCCTTGGATATTTCCAACAGCATGAACAGCGAGGATATCCAACCCTCGCGGCTCATGCGCGCCAAACAGGCGCTCATCCGTCTGCTCGACCGCCTGGGCAACGACCGCATCGGCTTGGTCGTCTTTGCCGGCGACGCCTTCCTGCAACTGCCGCTGACGAGCGACTACGGCGCGGCCAAACTGTTTATCAGCGAAATCAGCACCGACGACATCAGCACGCAAGGCACCTCCATCGGGGCGGCCATCGACCTCTGTATGCAGAGTTTTGAGAAAGAGGAGCGCGACAACGCCCACAACAAGGCCATCATCGTCATCAGCGACGGCGAAGACCATGAGGCCGCGGCCCTGAGCGCGGCGCAACGGGCGGCCAAAGCCGGCGTCGCCGTCCATACCATCGGCATGGGCTTGCCGCAGGGCGGGCCGATTCCCATCTACGCCAACGGCCGTATCGTGGATTATAAGAAAGACCGCAGCGGCCAAACGGTCATCACCAAGCTGAACGAAGAGATGTTGCGCCAGATCGCGGCCGAAGGCAAGGGCAGCTACGTGGGCGCCAACAATACGTCGGCCGGCATCGGCAAGGTGTTTGACGAAATCAACCGTTTGGACAAAACCCTGCTGGAACAGCGCGATATTTCCGACTACGAGAGCCGCTACCAATGGCCGCTTTGGGTGGCCCTCGCCTGTCTGCTGCTCGACATCCTCATCTTTACGAAGCAACACCGCCGTTTGAACCGCAAACATATTTTCGGCATGAAAAACGCGAAAAAGATGCCGGCGCCCCTTATCGTGACGTTGCTGTGCCTCGGTCTGACCGCCCTTTCCGCCCCCGGCCTGCAAGCCCAGACCCTTATACCGCTGACGCATCAGGGCAACCGCCTCTACGAGTTGGAAGACCATCCGGCCGCCGAAGAACTGTACCGCAAGGGGCTGACGCTTGACTCCACGAACAGCCGCCTGCTGTACAACCTCGGCAACGCCCAATACAAGCAAGGGCTTTATCCGCAGGCCGCGGAGCAATACAACAAGGTGTTGCAGAGCCCGTACCTGAGCAAGAAAGAACGCGCCCATGCCGCCCATAACCTCGGCAACGCCTATATGCAGACGCAGGCTTACGCCGAAGCCGTGGACGCCTACAAACAGGCCTTGCGCCAACGCCCCGACGACGCCGACACGAAATACAACCTGGCCTACGCGCAGAAACTGCTCCAACAACAGCAACAGCAGCAACAAAGCAATCAGAACCAAGACAAGCAAGATAAACAGGATCAGCAAAACCAGCAGAATCAGCAGAACGGGCAACAGGATCAAGACAAGGACAACCAAGACCAGCAGAACCAACAACAGGGGCAGCAGAACCAACAGGACGGCCAAGACCAGCAGGACGGTCAACAGCCCCGGCCCGACCAACAACAGGGACAGGAATCGCAGGAAGACCGCCGCAAGAAGAATGATGCCGAAAAAATCCTGCAGGCTTTGGAAAACCAAGAAAAGAAGACGTTGGATAAAGTCAAGAAAAAGGAAATGCCCGTCCGGAAGAAATATACCGAAAAAGATTGGTAAGCATGAGACGTTTCGTTTGTAATTTACTCTGTTTGTTGTGCCTCCTGCCGGCTGCCCTCGCGGCGCAAGACGGCGTCGTGTTCCAGGTGCAGGCGCCGCGGGAAGTCTATGCCGGCGAAGCGTTCGACATCACGTTTGTCGTCAATTCGCAAGGGTCGCGCAATTTCAAAGCGCCGGCCTTCAAGGGCTTCGACGTCTTGTTCGGCCCCGCCCAGTCGCAATCGACCAACATCAGCTATATCAACGGAGCGATGCAACAGAGCTTCACGCTCTCGTACGCCTATCGGCTCCGCGCCCCGGAATCGGCGGGCGAATTCCGTTTTGCCCCGGCCACCATCGAGGTCAAAGGCCAGGTCTATCAGACGGAAGCCGTGGTACTGAAAGTGTTGCCGGCCCGCACGCAGCCCGCCAACCCGGCCCGTGCCGCACGCAACGCCCCCGGCGGCCGGCCGTCCCAGCCCGTCAGCGGCGAAATCGGCAACGACGACGTCTTTTTGCGGAGTTTCGTCAGCAAGAGCAACCCGTATGTGGGCGAAGAAGTCGTCGTGACCTACCGCCTCTATACGGCCTGTCTCTATAACAAATATCCGGCCCACCGCCCCCCGATGCATGAGCGCCTGCCGGCGATGGGGTGTAAAAAAAGGGGGGCGGGGGGGGGGG
>CAMWIS010000053.1 GCA_947174375.1 uncultured Bacteroidales bacterium | reverse complement strand
TGATATATATAGTAATCAGCAGCGCCGCCGTAGGCCGCGCCGTCGCCTCCGATACGATTCGGCCCCAGTTCCGCTATGCCGTGGCCTTCCGCACGATGTTGGACAACTTGGAAGACTGCTGGGACTACCTGCCCACGCGCACGATCGTCGGCACCACGTTGACGCCTATGGTCGGCGTGCAGTACGGCCACCACGCGTTGATGGGCGGCGTGTTCCTCTATACGCGCTATGGCTCCGGCGCGTTTTTGGATAAGGTCGATCCGCGGATTTACTATCAATACAAGGACGATCATTTCATGGTGGCGGCCGGGCTTTTCTCGCGCGACCTCCTCAAGCCGAGCCGGCTGTTCCACTACACGACTTCGTTCCGCACGTTCAACAACACGTTGCACGGCTTCCTGGGACAATATACGACCGAAACGGGCTATTTGGAAGGCTTGATAGACTGGTATCTGGCCGATGTCGGGCGGCGGCGCGACGGCGTTATCTTCCGTGTGAGCGGCGCCAAGCGGTTCGGCGGCTTCTTTTTCGACGGGCAGTTCATGTACCACCACCGCGGCGACTGGGATTTGTTCGAGACCTGCAAGGTGTACGACCGTTTGCAGTACGACTTCCGCGTGGGCTACGACTTCGCCGTGTTGCAGTCGGTGTTCAAGTCCATCTATCTGACGGCGGGCCTCGTGGGGGACGCCGACCAAAAGCGGGAGGGCGACGACTACGGCCTCAAGGTCGGCCTCGGCTTTGAAACGACCGTGAATTTGGATTGGAAGGGGCTGTATCTGCGCAATACGTTCTATTACGGCCAGCCGCAGATGCAATACTATGGCGACTACGGTAGCGAACTCTATTTCGGCGACCCGTTTTATCTATCCCCCTTATACGATCAGTTGGCCGTCGGCTACATCTATAAATACCGTTGGCTGTCGGTGGGGGCGCATGTACTGCTGTTCTTCACCGACTCGCCAACGGTCGCTAACCAACAACTGTTGTCGGTATCGTTCGATATGGACGAACTCGTGCGGCTTAAAAACCGCCGTCCGTAATTATTCTTCGTCCTGAGCCGCCGAGGCCTCGTAGGCTTTGAGCAGTTCCGCCTGCAGGTCGGTGGGCACCGGCGCGTATTCGGCGAACTTCATGCCGTAGGCGGCGCGGCCCGATGTCAGCGACGACAGCGTGGTGGCGTAGCGGTTCATTTCGGCCAGCGGCACCTTCGCCAAAATCGTCTGATAGGCGCCGTCGCTCTCCATGCCCATCACCATGGCGCGGCGTCCCTGCAAGTCGGTCATCACATCGCCCATGCGGTCGGTGGGCACGTTGACGTCCGTATCGTAAACCGGTTCCAAAATCTTGGGGCCGGCATTCTTGAACGCTTCCTTGAACGCGTTGCGGCCCGCCAGTTTAAACGCCATTTCGTTGGAGTCCACGGGGTGCATCTTGCCGTCAAACACGTTGACCACGATGTCCCGTGCGTAGGAGCCCGTCAGCGGGCCTTCCTCCATCTTCTCCATCACGCCTTTGAGGATGGCTGGCATAAAGCGGGCGTCGATGGCGCCGCCCACGATGCAGTTGTTGAACACCAAACGGCCGCCCCACGGCAAATCCACGGTCTCCGTGCCGCGGATCGGGTATTTGGTCTGCGGCGTCATGCCTTCCTCGTAGGGTTCGATATAGAGCGACACTTCGGCGAACTGGCCCGCGCCGCCCGACTGTTTCTTGTGGCGGTACATGGCTTCGGCCGTCTTGGTAATCGTTTCGCGGTAGGGGATTTTGGGCGTGATGAATTCGGTCGCGATTTTGTATTGGTTATCCAATATCCATTTGGCGATAGAAATATGGTATTCGCCCTGACCGCTCAACAGCAGTTGTTTCAGCTCGCGCGAATAGTCCACGCGCAGGGTCGGGTCGGCCTGGTGCATTTCGTTCAGCGCCGTGCCCAACTTCTCGTCTTCCGTCGCGTTCACCGCCTTGATGGCCGTCGTGAAAATCGGTTCGGGATAAACGATGTCCGCAAAGACCGTGCTTTCGGAGGGGGCGGCCAGCGTCTGGTTGAATTTGGCGTCCTTGAGTTTCATCGTCAGCACGATGTCGCCGGCCACGGCCTTATCCACCTTCACGCGGTTTTTGCCCACCGCAGTCATCAGCTGCGAGATGCGTTCCTTGTTGCCCGTGCAGGTGTTGACGATATCCATGCCCTCGGCTATTTCGCCGCCCATGACTTTGAGGAACGCGATGTCGCCGATATGCGGTTCTTTGGCCGTCTTGAAGATGAAAGCCGTCATCGGTTTGGCCGGGTCGCAGGTATACGGGTTGCCGTCTTTGGTCGTCAGGCCGCGGCCTTCGGTGGGCGGAATCACGTTGTAGCCGATAAATTCGAGCAGTCGCGCCACGCCCTTGTTCTGCTTGGCCGAAACGCACATCACGGGGAAGACGCTGCGGTTGCCCAAGCCTAACTTGATGCCGCGCCGCATTTCGTCTATCGTCAGGTCGTTGGTCTCAAAGTATTTTTCCATCAGGTCGTCGGCGCCCTGTGCGGAAGCCTCCACCAGCAGTTTGTACATTTCATCGGCGCGCGGACGTTCGCTTTCGGGTATTTCCGACAGCACGGCCGGGCCGCCGTCTTTGGGGAACGTGATGAGCTTCTGCAACACCAAGTCCACCACGGCGTCGAATTGTGCGCCCGTGGCCACCGGATACTGCACCACCGTCACCTTGGGGCCGAAGCTTTCCTTAAGCTGCCGGATGGTGTCTTCAAAATTGGCCTTCTCGTGGTCGAGCTGGTTGACGGCGAACAGGATGGGCGTTTCCAGTTTGGCCGCGCGCCGCCAGATGATTTCGGTGCCCACTTCGATGCCCGAGGTGGCGTTCACGAGCACGACGCCCGCTTCCACCGCGTGCAGTGCGCCGATGGGCTCGCCGATAAAGTCGGGCGTGCCGGGCGTGTCGAGGATGTTGATTTTGCGGTCGTTGAATTCGGCGTAAAGCAGGCTGGCCGTGACGGAAATCTGTTTTTCGGTTTCGATGTCGCGGTAGTCGGACGCGGTATTCTTGTCGTCCACGGAGCCCATGCGGGTAATGGCCTTACCTTCAAAGGCCATAGCCTCCGCCAGCGTGGTCTTGCCGGATTTGGCGCCGCCGAGCAGGGCGATGTTACGGATGTCTTGCGTGTTGTAGATTTTCATAATGATGTGATTTTTAGTCTGTAAAATGGTTTTAAAACTTCGGTTTTCAAATATACGAAAAAAAACGATACGCGCCGAACAATTCACCCCGGTTTTCAAAAACGGCAAAAAAAATGTAAATTTGCAGGTTGGGCATACGTGCAATGCCTGACCGATAAAACCGAACGCTATGGGGCTGTTTTTGCCGACATTCTTCAAAACCCGTCCGAGGCGGACATTTGAATACAAGCCGCGTTACTACAACGAGGAGCAGGAACGTTTAGACCTGCTGAAGAAAAAATACGCGGCGGAAGGGGCGGAGCCCGCGGGCAACGAAAGGGCCGAGCGGGAGGCGCGTATGCGTCAGGAGTTCGAGACGCAGCGGCCGCGGCGCAACACCAGGGGGCTGTTGAGCCGTCGCGCGCTGTTCATCGCCATCGGTTTGGTCGTGGTCTTGTTGTTTTTCATCCTCTAATCCGTTGACGTCCGTTATTCCATGAGCCTGATACAGTTACTACCGGAACACGTGGCCAACCAGATTGCGGCGGGCGAAGTCGTCAACCGGCCGGCCTCCGCGGTCAAGGAACTGCTTGAAAACGCCGTGGACGCAGGGGCGGACGATATCCATCTGCTGGTGCGCGACGCCGGCAAGACGCTCATCCAGGTCATCGACAACGGTTGCGGGATGTCGGCCGAGGATGCCGAAAAATGCTTCCTGCGGCACGCGACGTCCAAAATCCGTCAGGCCGACGACCTCTATACGCTCCAAACGATGGGGTTCCGCGGGGAGGCTTTGGCGTCGATAGCGGCCGTGGCCTGCGTGGAACTTAAAACCAAGCGCCCGAACGACGAAACGGGCTACACCGTGTGCATGGAGGGCGAGAAGCGGACGTCGGCGCAAGCCTGCGCCTGTCCCGACGGCACGCAAATCAGCGTCAAGAACATCTATTTCAATACACCGGCGCGCCGGCAGTTCCTCAAGTCCGACGAGGTGGAATACCGCTATATCGAGGAAGAGTTCGTGCGCGTGGCTATGGCGCATCCCGAAATCAAATGGCAACTCACGCGCGATGAAAAGCAGGTTTACCATTTGGAGGCGGGCTCGTTCCGTCAGCGCGTCGTGCAACTCATGGGGCGGGCGTTCGAGCAGCGGCTCGTGCGCGTGCATGAGGCCGCGGGCGACATCGACATCGACGGCTTCATCTGCACGCCCGAATACACGACCAAGAACCGCAGCAAACAGTATCTGTTCGTCAATACACGCTATGTCAAACATATCGGGCTTAGCCACGCCATCGAAACGGCCTATAAGCAGCTGGTGCCGGAAAAGAACTATCCGGCCTATTTCCTGCGGCTGACGGTAAGGCCCGAAACGATAGACGTCAACATCCATCCCACCAAGACCGAAATCCGTTTCAACGACGAGAAACTGATTTACGGCGTATTGCTTTCGGTGGTCAAGCACGCGATAGGCGTGACCCAACTTGCGCCGGCCTTGGATTTCGACAACGAGAACGACGTCGTGGTGCCGACGCGCAAGCCGTTGGGCTTTCCCGAACCGCCGCGCCTGAACCTCGACCCGAACTACGACCCGTTCGCCGTGGCCTACAAGCAGAGCGGCAAGAAACCGTCTTACGCTTCGGACGTGCGGCAAGGCGAATCGTTGCAGGCGCAACTGCAATTCTATAAGGAGACGTTCGCGCCCGAACTGGCCGACGCCACCGAGGCGGCTTTGCCCAGGCAGGGGCGGCCTACGCAGTCCGAAATGGCGGTCAGCACCAACCGGATGTCCAAAATCAACGCCGAACCCAACGGGGTGGTGCCCGTGTCGGCGGAGGCTTTGGCGGCCGAATCCGATTTGAACAACAAATTCCTGCAGTTCGCTTTGGCCTATATCGTTACCACCGTCAAGTCGGGCTTGCTGTTCGTCGATCAGCAGGCGGCCTCCGAACGCATTATATACGAACGCTATCTGAAAAACCGGCAGGCGCACGAGAAGCCGGCGGGGCAGCGGCTGTTGTTCCCCAAAACCATCCAGTTGTCGCCCTCCCAAAGCGATGTGCTCAAAGACATCCGCGAGAAGCTGGCGGCCTGGGGCTGGGAAATCGAATGGGTGGGCGGCGGCTCGTTCATCGTCAACGCGGCGCCGGCCCAGACCAAAGACGAAGACATTGCCGCGCTCGTCGAGAACACGGTGGACGACTATATCAGCCGGATGATGACGGTACACGGCCGGCAGGAAGACAATGTGGCGGTGGCGCTGGCGCGTCAGACGGCGGTCCGGCACGGGCAGGTGCTGAGCCGGGCGGAGATGATGAGCCTGATTAACGACCTGTTCGCCTCCGAGTGTCCGCACCTGTCGCCGAGCGGTCGGCGTACCTATTGGATTATGCCTGAAACGGACGTTAAACAGGCCTTTAAAAACAGCAAATAACGATGGAGACCTATAACGATAACTACCGCGTGCGGGGCTTTCAATTCCTGCCGCCCGTCATCAAAAACCTTTTGATCATCAACGTGCTGTTTTATATGGCCGACCTGACGTTCGGGCTGTACGGCATCGATTTGAGCCGCTATTTGGGGCTGCATTACGTGTCGGCCACCGATTTCCACTGGTGGCAGTACGTCACGTATATGTTCATGCACGGCAATTTCTCGCATCTGTTCTTCAATATGTTCGCGTTGTGGATGTTCGGCTATGCGTTGGAGAACCTGTGGGGCGGCCGCCGCTTCCTGATCTACTATATGGTTACGGGCATCGGCGCGGGCTTGATGCAGACGCTGGTGGTGGGGCTGAACGTCTATTTCAACTATATGCCGCACTATCCGGCCTACGCCGTGGCGCAATACGTCAACCAAATCGTCACGATAGGGGCGTCGGGCGCCGTGTTCGGCATCCTGTTGGCGTTCGGGATGTGTTTCCCCAACCTGCCGATTTACCTGTATTTCCTGTTTCCGATACGGGCCAAATGGTTCGTCATTATATACGGATTGTTGGAACTGTTCGCCGGCATCGGCGGCACGGCCGACGGGGTGGCGCATTTCGCGCACTTAGGCGGTATGCTGTTCGGAATCGGCTTGATTTTATATTGGCGGAAGCACGGAAGCCGGATACATGGCCGGTAGGCGTTCCGCGCATGGCATAAGGAATAAAGACAAAAATTTTATACAATATGTTGAGCAACAATTTTGCCTGTCGTCACAACGGGCCTAACGCCGAAGAAACGGCGAAAATGCTGAAAACCATAGGCGTATCGTCTATGGATGAATTGATTGACAAGACGGTGCCTGCCGCCATCCGTCTCAAGCAACCGCTGAATCTGCCGGCGGGCATGAACGAGTATGAATATCTGAACCACCTGCGGACGTTGGGTCGGAAGAACAAGGCTTACAAGAGCTATATCGGCCAGGGCTACTACAACTGCATCACGCCGGCCGTCATCCAACGCAACATCTTGGAAAATCCGGGTTGGTACACGTCCTATACGCCGTATCAGGCCGAGATTTCGCAGGGCCGTTTGGAAGCCTTGATGGTGTTCCAGACGATGATCGTCGATTTGACGGGGATGCCGTTGACCAACGCTTCGCTTTTGGACGAGGCGACGGCAGCCGCGGAAGCCATGATGATGTTCTTCAACGCGCGCAGCCGCGAACAGCAAAAGGCCGACGCGCGCACGTTCTTCGTTTCCGAACGCCTCTACCCGCAGACCATCGACGTTATCAAGACGCGGGCCGAATGGCTGGGCATCAAGCTGACCATCGGCAAGGAAGAGGAGCTGGCCTTTACGCCCGACATCTACGGCGCCATCGTACAGCATATCGACCGTTGCGGTGAGGCGCGCGATTATGAAGCCTTCATCGCCAAGGCGCACGAAAACAACTGCCTCGTGGCCGTGGCCACCGACCTGCTCGCGTTGACGATGCTGAAGGAACCGGGCGTATGGGGTGCCGACTGCGTGTTGGGCAGCAACCAGCGTTTCGGTCTGCCGATGGGCTTCGGCGGTCCGTCGGCCGCTTTCTTCGCCACGAAAGAAGACTTCAAACGTCAGATCCCGGGCCGTATCATCGGGCTTACCGTCGATGCGCAGGGCAACAAAGCCTTCCGTTTGGCTTTGCAGACGCGTGAACAGCATATCAAACGCGACAAGGCCACGTCCAATATCTGTACGGCGCAGGCCTTGATGGCCACGATGTCGGCCATGTATGCGGTATGGCACGGCCCCTGCGGCCTGAAAGCCATTGCGGAAGACGTACACCGGCTGACGGCCCGTTTGGCCGTGGGCGCGGCGGCGCTCGGCTATACGCAGGAAAACAAGGCGTATTTCGACACGCTTTACCTCGCGTTGCCGGCCGGCGTGGCGATGGACGGCTTGCGTAAGGCGGCCCTGGCGGCTGAAATCAACTTCCACTATGCCGATGCCGCCCATATCGGCATCAGCTTGGACGAAACGACGGCCTTGGCCGATGTGGATGCAATTCTGAACGTATTGGCCACGGCGGCCGGCAAGACGTATGCGGCCGGCTCCGTAAAGGCCGACGCCGCCGCGCAGGAAGCGCAGCGCGCCATCCCCGCCGCCATGCAGCGTCAGAGCGCCTATCTGCAACACCCGGTCTTCCACCGCTATCATTCCGAAACGGACATGATGCGTTACGTGAAGAAACTGGAAGAAAAAGACCTTTCGCTCAACCGCGCCATGATTCCGCTCGGCTCCTGCACGATGAAGCTGAACGCCGCGGCCGAGATGATGTGCCTCAGTATGCCTGAGTTCGCCGGCCTGCACCCGTTCGTGCCCGCCGACCAGGCCGCCGGTACGTTGGAAATGATTCACAATCTGGAAAAGGATCTCTGCGAAATCACGGGCTTCGCGCGTCTGTCGTTCCAGCCGAACTCCGGTGCGGCGGGCGAATACGCCGGTCTGTCGGTTATCCGCACCTATCAGAAAGCCAACGGTGAAGGCCACCGCAGCATCTGCTTGATTCCGGCTTCGGCCCACGGCACCAACCCCGCGTCGGCGGCTATGGCCGGCCTCAAGGTGGTGGTCGTCAAATCGACGGAAGAAGGCGAGATTGACGTGGAAGACCTCAAGGCCAAGGTGGCGGAACACGGTCAGAACGTGGCCTGCCTCATGGTAACCTATCCGTCCACGCACGGCGTGTTCGAAGAAGCCATTTTGGACATCATCAAGATTGTCCACAGCTGCGGTGCGCAGGTATATATGGACGGCGCGAATATGAACGCCCAGGTGGGTTTGACCTCGCCGGGCACGATGGGCGCCGACGTATGCCACTTGAACCTGCACAAGACGTTCGCGATGCCCCACGGCGGTGGCGGCCCCGGCGTCGGCCCGATCGGTGTGGCCAAGCACCTGGCGCCCTATCTGCCGTCGCATACGGTGGTCAACGTGTTGGACGGCGAGCCCAAGCGCGGTGCGGTGGCGGCTTCGCCCTACGGTAGCGCGTTCATCCTGCCCATTACCTACGGCTATGTCCGTATGTTGGGCGGCGAAGGCCTGAAAGCGGCTACGGAATACGCTATCTTGAACGCCAACTATCTGAAAGCGCGTCTTAAAGACCACTATAAGATTTTCTATGTCGGCAAGCAGGGGATGTGTGCGCACGAAATGATTCTGGACTGCAACGCGTTCAGCATGAGCGCCGACGTACAGGTGGGCGACATCGCCAAACGTCTGATGGACTACGGCTTCCATGCGCCTACCGTCGCGTTCCCGGTACACGGCACGTTGATGGTGGAACCCACCGAGAGCGAACCTTTGGCCGAACTGGATCGGCTTGTGGACGCTTTCGTGGCCATCCGCAAGGAAATCGCCGACATCGAGAGCGGCAAGGCCGACAAGGCGAACAACCTGATCAAGAACGCGCCGCATACGGTGTATGTGGTGTCCGCCGACACGTGGGACCGTCCTTACACGCGTAAGGAAGCCGCGTTCCCGCTCCCGCACGAAGACAAGTATTGGCCTTCCTGCGGCAAGGTGGACGATGCGTTCGGCGACCGTAACCTGTGTTGCACGCTTAAAGCCGAATAAGCGATGAAGCGTTTGTTGAAAGTCTTGATGATCGGCTGCGCCTTGATAGGCGTGGCCGGTCTTACTTCCTGCAGCTATACGGAACAGGATAAGTACTTCTATACCGTGGAGGGACTCATTATTTCGGGTTTCATGACGGATGGAGCGCCGGTGTCTTCGGACAAGGAGTTTATGGATTATATGGATCAGTACCATATGCTTGATCCGATGTTTTTTACCAACGAGGCCGGTACGCATTCGGCGGCGCGGGAATTGAATAACGATGAGGCCGCGATTGTATTTTGGGACCGTTGGCGGCTGTACAATTTCAACTTGCCGCAGTTGCGGGAAACCTACCGGAAGGCCGGCTACGAGTCGGTGCGCGCGGAGTTTTGGTACGCCCTCACGCGCGAAGACGGCACGGTGCTGTTGTGGGAAAGAGCCTACTTCGACTGGCCCAATTTGAATTAGGGGCGGTTAACTTATCGGCGTCAGTTT
>CAMWIS010000052.1 GCA_947174375.1 uncultured Bacteroidales bacterium | reverse complement strand
ATAGAAGCCAATGGCGGCAAGGTGTCGTCCGGCATTACCGGCAATACGGACTATCTGTTGGCCGGCGAGAATATGGGCCCCGAAAAGCACAAGAAGGCTTTGGCCTTGGGTGTGGAAATCGTGGACGAAGCCGCGTTCTTTGAAAAAATCGCTAAAACATCCGGCGAATAAGCCGCAGTTTGTGGCTGTAATTCTTGGTGTCCTGTCGGTATATACCTTGATGGTCGATGGTGTCGATACGCACCATGCCGCTCGCATGGATGATGCGGCTGTTGCCCATATAGATGCCTACGTGCACGATCTGTTCGTTCTCGTTATCGAAAAACAGTAAGTCGGCGGGCTTGGCTTCGTCGAGGAAGTTGACCGCTTCGCCGGCGCCCGCCTGGTCTTTGGCGTCGCGCGGTAGCTGAATGCCGTATATACGGTAGAGCGTCTGCGTGAAGCCCGAACAGTCGGTGCCGAAGATGGACTTGCCGCCCCATAGGTAAGGCGTGTTGAGCCATTGGGCGGCCGATTTCAGCAAGGCTTCGCGGCGTTCCGTTTCCGTGAGGGCCTGCCGTTTATCCGCCGTCATCAAGGCGTCCTGGGCGTTGAAGCCCGTTTCGGCCGTCTGGAAGATACCGTTTTCCAAAACCGGCAGGCGGCATCCCATGCCGACGGGGAACTGAGAGAGGTCGCCCGTGCGTTGGATGCGGTTGTAGGGCGCAAGCGTAAAGGCGGCCTGCGTGTCCGCAAGCCACAGTTGGTGTTGCTCCTTTGAAACAAGTTGGATTTGTTTGCTGTCCACCCAGGCTTCGTAGCCGTCCGCGTCGGTGCGGATACGGAACCAGTGCGTGTATTTTTCAAGCACGGTGAACGTCTCGCCGAACAGCAGTTGCGATACCATTTCCGACGCATGGCTGATGGTTTCCCGCAGCGGAACCTGACTCAACAAAGCAATCCCGAATTGTTCCATAAAAATCTGTCTGTTTACAAAAAAGGCAGCCCCGCAAGCAGGACTGCCTCATTATGAAAAAAATTATCTAGCGCTGTTCGCACTCTAACCTAAGGTGAACGAGATAGGAATCGAATAGCGGCAACGTACCGCCCGTCCACGCTGTTTACCGGGCGTCCACTTCGGAAGGGCCTTCACGACGCGGATGGCCGCTTCGTCGCAACCGCCGCCGATACCTCTCAAAATCTGTACGTCCGTAACGCTACCGTCTTTCTCTACAACGAAGCCCACATAGACACGGCCCTGAATACCGCTTTCCTGCGCCGCCACGGGGTAGGAAAGGTTCTTGCGGATGAATTCGTGCAGGGCTTCTTCACCGCCGGGGAAGCCGGGGCTTTCCTCAACGATTTGGAAGATTTCCTCTTCTTCAACGACTTCTTCAGCCACCATGACCACTTCCACGGGTTCCACCGCCGTCTGTTCGTCGGCTTCCACGTCGAAACTTACATCGTTGTCTTCGATTTCAACGTCATCCTCAACCACTTCGATTTCCGTAGAAACCTGGCTGGGGGGAGGAGGGGGCGGGGCGACTTCCTGCGAGGTCTGAATAATCATTTCCTCTTCAATCGCAACGGCGGCACGGCTGATTTCGTCCACAACGATTCGGTCGTACGACTTCCATTCGAAAGCGGCCCAAATCACCACCAACGAGAAAACCAAACCGATTTCCATGTACAGCCCCTTGCGTGTTTCGAGGTCTGCTTTCGGTGACTTCTTGATTTCCATGGTCTTAAACGTTTCTTAACGGCCTCCCGTCTAAAGAGGCCACACAAAAAGTAAGGCGAAGATAATCATTTTTTCTGAGACGGCAAAGTTTTCTTTTTTTAGAACCGGTAGGCGTAGCGGAGCGTGCCGGTGAAGTCGGTGCGGGCGGCGGGTGTATCGGGGGCGGTATCGGCCCCTAAGGTGTGTTTGACCCGCAGGTTGACGCGCAAATCCAACTGGTGGTGCTTGGCGAACCGATACGCCACGCCGCCGCCGAGGTTGACCAAGCCGCTTTGCAGCTTGCGTTGGCCGAAGCCGAGGTCGTATTGCAGGCGGCCGTTCAGCGACAGGCTCTTGTCTTGGAGCAGGCTCTTGGAGAAATTGACCGAAGGGCCGGTGTAGGTTTCGGCCTGTTTGGAGGCCGGCCGGTACACGGCCTGGGCGTGCCACGCAGTGTTGAGCCGGCTGTCCTTGGGCAGGGTGGTCTGATGCGAGAGCTGGGCCGTGAAATAGTCGTTCATGGCCGGCTCGCCCACCAGACGGGATTCCTGAAACGAGAAGTCGAACGAGAGCGTGTGTACGTGATCCTGCGGGCCGAGGCGGCACGCGACACGCACTTGCGCCTGTTGCGACAACTGCGTGTTGCGCAGCGAGTCGGGGTGTGCGATGGGCGTGTAGGCGCCCGGCTCCACCTGCATGGGCAACAGGCGCGTGTGCGTCGTGAAGTTGGAGTAAGAGGCCGAGGCTTCCCAAGGGCCGTCGGACGCGTATTGCAGCTGCACGTCGGCGGCCAGGCGGTTCATGCGGCTCTGCCGTTCCTGACTCAGGTTGTCGCGTTGCCAGCCGAGGCGGCCCGAAAACCGCAGCTTCTGTTTGATGTCGCCGCTGTAGCCGAGCGACAGGCTTTCGAGGTCGCCGCCGCTGTAGTACCGCCCCATGCTGTAGAACTGCGCGCCCTGACGTTCGTAGGCCAGCTCCGCGCCGAACGCCTGGGCGCGCACCTTGAACGACAGGCCGGGGATGGCCTTGTCGGCGTCCACGCCGGCGAGCGGGTCTTCGGCCGCCGGCCGGTTCTGCAGGAAGCTGAGCCCGCCCTCCGCGCCAAGGGTCACGAGGTCGGCGATCAGGAAACGCCCCTGCCAGGACAACACGTAGTTGCGTTGGGGCGGCGTTTCCGCGCCCGCCAGCGCCTTGTCGTTGTCCCAAGCCTGAAAGAAATGCAGGTCGAGTTGCTGTTGCCCGTGCGTCCAGCCCACTTTGAGCCCGTAGGCGAGCCGGCGGTAGGTGGGCGGGCGCAGGCTGTCGCCCACGTCCTCTTTCTGCAACCGCCCGAACATGGCGCTCAGCGATACCGGCAAAAAGTCGGGCGTCAGTTCCACGCCCGCGCCGTCGAAGCCGATGCCCGCCAAGCCGTAGGGCGACATCGTCATGCCCGTCCGTCCTATATACGCCTTGATCCATTTGTAGGAAGGCGTAATCTGCAACGTGTTGAACGGATGCTTGAAGTTAAAGCCGTCTTGCCCGAACGACAGCTGAACGGGCAACGCGATGCCGTAAACGGCCGGGTTGAGCGACACGTTCAGCAGATAAGAAAACGGCCGGTTGAAGTTCTTGGGCTGCGATAGGAAACTGCTGAACTCCGCATCGGCTTGGCCGCTGATGGTAAACGGCTTGCGTTTGGCGATGCCACTCAGTTCCTGGGCCGACAGCCGCGCGCCCATACTGACCGTGGCCGCCCCTACGATGATGCAGGCCACAATCAAACATGTCTTGAAGATAAGTTCAAGCCAAAGCAGCCAGCGCCGGCGGCGCTGGCTGCGGATAAAAAATTTTCTCATGGTTCATTCGTTTCTTAATATACGAACGAACACGAGAAATAACGAAAAAAAGTCTGAAACCCCGCGTCAATCAAGGGAACCGCCGCCGAGCGCACGATAGAGTGTCACCACGGCCGTCCATTCGTTGAGCCGGTTGCTGACCGAGGTCAACTGCGCCGACAGCAGGGCCTGTTGCGCCGCCAGCACCTCCAAATAGGTCGTGCTGCCGTGTTCCATGAGCAGGCGCGTGCTTTCGGCCGCCACGCCCAACGAGGTCACCTGTTTGTCGTAAAGCAGCGAGCGTTCGCGCGTGGACTGTACCAGCGCCAGCGCGTTGTTCACTTCCATGCCGGCTTCCAGCAACGTCTGTTGGAACGAGATTTTGGCTTCTTCCTGTTGCGCTTTGGCTATTTTGAGTTGCGCCGTCAGTTTGCCGTTTTGGAATATCGGTTGCGTCAGGTTGGCCACCGCGTTCCAAATGGCGGCGGCACCGCCCTGCCAACCGATAAGGCCGTTCAGCGAGAGCGACGGATAAAAGGCCGACCGCGCCGCGTTCGTCACATAAAACGCGCGGGCCAAAGCCTGTTCGGCCTGCATCACGTCGGGGCGTCTCGACAAGAGCGAAATGGGAATACCTACGCGCAGGTCGTTGGTAAAAATCATGACCGGCATCGGGCCGCGTGCGATGTGGCGCGGCGTAATGCCGAGCAACGCGCAGATTTGGTTTTCCGTTTCGCGGATTTGCTGTTGGATGTTGGGGATGGAAGCGCATACACTGTAATAAGCGCCTTCGCTTTGCGCCACGGCCGCCGTGTTGCCAATGCCGGCTTCCATCAACGCGCGCGTCGCTTCCAGGCTTTCTTCCCAACTCTGTTTGGTCAGCGTGTAGATATTCAACTGTTCGTCCAGCGTCACGAGTTTATAATACAGGATGGCCATGTTGGAAATCAACTGCGTGCGGACGGCTTGCCGGTAGGCTTGCATCTGCAACAGGCCGGCCTGCGCCTGCTTTTTGGCGTTGCGCAACCCGCCGAACAAATCCACCTGCCACGAGGCCGAAATCGGCAACTGGTAAGAATAAGCCGGAGCGCCGGCAGACACCCCGCCGTCGAAACTTATGCTACCGCCCGCGCTGCCTTGCAACGGCAGGCCGAACGAGGGGATGAACGCCAACTTGGCGGCTTTCAGGCTCGCTTCCGATTCTTCCACGCGCAGGAAGGCAATCCGCATATCCGCGTTCCGCACCAGCGCCGAGTCTATCAAATCTTGCAGATAGGGGTCGGTAAAGAAATCGTACCAGGCGATGTCGGCAATGGATACCGTATCGGCATTCGCCGCCGGTTCACCGTAGAGGCCGTCCACCTGCAGGTCGTCCGGCCGCGAGTAAGACGAATAAATGCCGCAACCGGTCATCAAACCGGCCAAGCCGGCCGCCCCGGCCAGCATCAGCACCCATTGGCGAAAACTTGTCTTATTCATTATCTTCATGTTGATTATCGGAGTTAAAGTGCAGCGGTTTGATCCGTTCCTGCAACGATTGGAAAATGATAAAGAAGACCGGTACCACAATCAGCAGGGCCACCGTACCGAAGAGCATACCGCCCACGACGCCGGAACCCAACGAACGGTTACCGTTCGCGCCAACGCCCATGGCCGTCATCAACGGCAACAAGCCTATAATCATCGTACTGGCCGTCATCAGGATAGGACGCAGACGCGCTTTGGCCGCGCTCAGGGCCGCCTGCGCCAGCGTCATGCCTTTCATGCGGCGGTCAACCGCGTATTCGGTCAACAAAATCGCCGTCTTGGAAATCAAACCGATAAGCATAATCAAACCGACCTGCAGATAGATGTTGTTTTCCAAACCGAGCATATGGGCGAACAGGAACGAACCCATCAAGCCGAACGGCACGCTGAGGATAACGGCGAACGGCAAGAGGAAGCTTTCGTACATGGCGCACAGGATTAAGTATATAAAGAATATACAGAGGCCGAAGATGATGGCCGTGTTGTTCGACTGCGAGGCCTCCTCACGCGTGATACCGCCGTAAGAATAGCTGAAGTTGTTGGGCAACGTCTCTTGCGAAACGCGCGCCACCTCGGCAATCGCGTCACCGGTACTGTAGCCGTCGGCGGGCGAGGCGTTCACGGTGATGGAGTTATAGAGGTTGAAGCGCGAGAGCGTTTCCGAACCATAGACGCGTTTGAGCGTCACGAACTGGCTCAGCGGCGCCATTTCGCCGTTGATGCGCACAAACATATCGTCGAGCGTTCTTTCCGTGGTACGGTAGGGAATGGCGGCCTGCACCATGACGCGGTACACCTTCGAAAAACGGTTGATGTTGGAGGCGTAGGTACCGCCGTAGTAACCGCTCAACACGCTCAGCACCTCGTTGGGCGAAATGCCGGCGCGCTTGCACTTGGCCGCATCCACATCCACGAGCCATTGCGGGTAGCTGACGCTGAACGACGAAAACGCGCTTTGGAACACCGGCGAGGCGCGCAGGCCCGCGATAAAGTTCTGCGTTACGTTGTAGAGTTCGGTCACATCGCCGCCTACACGGTCCTGTACGTTTATTTCCAAACTGTTACCCATACCGTAGCCGGGAATCATACCGGGCGCCATCGCAAAAATCGTGGCCTCGGGAATGCCGGCCGTCCGTTTGTAAATCTCCTTGATAACGCTGTTCACGTTGTCGGATTTGCGCGGGCGGTCGTCCCACGGTTTGAGTTTGATGATGAACATACCGTAAGAAACACCCTGGCCGGAAATCAGGCCGAAGCCGCTCACCTTCGTATAGTCGCGGATTTGCGGAATCGTGCGGATATCCGTTTCTATTTCGTCCATGACCTTGGCGGTGGAATTCAGCGAATAGCCCGCCGGCATCGTCACGTTGACGAACACCGTGCCTTGGTCTTCTTCGGGCACCAAACTCGTTTGAATCGTGCTCATCAGGAATACGAGCAACACGGCCGTACCGCCTAACATAGCCCACGGAATCCAGCGGCGGCGGATAAATACGAGCACGAACTCTTTGTATTTATTGCTCAGCCTGCCGAATACCGCGTTGAACGCATGGCGGAAACGGGACGCGAAATTGTCTTTCTCTTCGCCGGACTCATCCGTGTAAGGACGGAGCAGGAGCGCGCACAGGGCCGGCGACAGCGTCAAGGCGTTGACGGCCGAGATACCGACGGCCACGGCCATCGTCAAACCGAACTGCGTATAGAACGTACCGGAGGTGCCGCCCATGAACGATACCGGGATAAATACGGCCATAAAGACGAGCGAGGACGTGACCACCGCCGCGCTGATGTCTTTCATGGCATCCACGCTGGCCTTGTAGGGCGAACGGTAGCCTTCGTCGAATTTGGACTGTACGGCCTCCACCACCACAATGGAGTCGTCCACCACGGTACCGATAACCAATACCAGGGCGAACAGCGTGATGAGGTTGATGGAGAAGCCGAGCAGCATCATGAACGCGAACGTACCGATAAGCGATACAATGATGCCCACGAGCGGAATCAGCGTCGATTTGAGGTCTTGCAGGAAGATATATACAACAATGATAACGAGGATGATGGCCTCGAACAGCGTTTTGAGCACCTCGTGGATAGAGGCGTAAAGGAAGTCGGTTACACTCATGATGCTCACGATGGCCGTGCCTTTGGGCAAGGTCGGGCGGATTTCATCCAAGAGTTTGTCGATGTCCTGTACCACCTTCGTGGCGTTGGAGCCCGCCGTTTGATATACCATGGCCGTGATGCCGGGGCAACCGTCGGTCTGGCCGATGAAGTTGTAGCTTTCGCTACCGAGTTCCACCGTGGCGATGTCCTTTATTTTAAGCACCTCGCCGTCGGCCGTCGAACGGACGACCATTTCGCCGAATTCTTCGGGCGTAAGCAAACGGCCCTTGTATTTCATCGTATATTGGTACGTCTCGTTCGAGTTTTCGCCGAAAGAGCCCGTGGCCGCTTCGATGTTCTGTTCCGCCAATACCGCCGAGATGTCGGACGGTATCAGGCCGTATTGCGCCATCACGTCCGGTTTGAGCCAAATACGCATACTGTAGTTGGCGCCCAGCACCATGGCGTCGCCCACGCCCCCGATACGCAGAACTTCGGGAATGACGTTAATCATCAGGTAGTTCGCAAGGAACGTCTCGTCGTAAGAACTGTCGGGGCTGTAGAGCGAGAAGATTTTAAGCATACTCGTCTGCCGCTTGTTCACGGTAACGCCGATTTGGTTGACGGCCGACGGCAGGTTACCCGTGGCGCGCGCCACGCGGTTCTGAACGTTGACCGCCGCCATGTCCGGATCCACCCCCTGCTTGAAATAGACCGTAATGGTGGCGCTACCCGTGTTCGTGGCCGACGACGTGATGTAGTTCATGTTCTCCACGCCGTTGATGGCTTCTTCGAGCGGTACGATAACACTCTTCTGAATCGTTTCCGCGCTCGCGCCGGGGTAGGAGGTCGAAACCGAAATCGTAGGCGGCGCGATGTCGGGGAACTGTTCCACCGGCAAGGTCGCAAGGCTGATGATACCGACCGAAACGATGAGTATGGATATAACGGCCGAAAGAACAGGCCGTTGTATAAACGTTTCTAACTTCATGGTTCTTTGCTTTTACGTTTCGTGTGACCCGGCTTATAAGACAATCGTGGTATCGGCTTCCGCCGCCATCTCTTCCTCGGCGATTTCAACGGCCACCAAAGACGTGGTATCTACGGCCACCCCCGTGGTGTCGGCCACCGCCGGCTGGAAGACGGGTTTAACCTTCGTGCCTTCGCGCAACAGGCCTACGCCCTCGGCCACCAATACGTCGCCGGCTTCCACGCCCTTATCCACGATATAGCGTTTCGCGTCTAAGTTGTGGACGGTCACTTCCTGCGCCGTGGCGATGCTGTCTTTGACTTTATAGACAAAGACGCGGTCTTGCACTTCAAATGTGGCGGCCTTGGGAATGATGATGGCGTTGGATTGGCGTTCGGTCATGATGACGTTGCCGGAAGCCCCGCTCAGCAGGATGCCTTTGGGGTTGGGGAATACGGCGCGCACGCTCACCGTGCCCGTGCTGCGGTTGATGACGCCGCTGATGCTTTCGATGCGTCCCGTTTGCGGATAAATCGAACCGTCGTTGAGTTGCAGATATACATCCTCCATGTTGGCGATGGCCGCTTCGATGCTGCCGTATTCGCGCGTCAGGCTCAACAGGCGGTTTTCACTCAAAGAGAAATAGACATACATCTGCGAATTGTCCGACACCGTGGTCAACGGGTTCGGCATACTCGGACTCACGAGCGCGCCCTTGCGGTAGGGCAACGTGCCCACGACGCCTTCCGAGGCACTGCGGATTTCGGTATAAGACAGGTTCTGACGGGCCGTCACTTCCAAAGCCTTCATCTGTTCGAGCGTGGCCTCCGCCGTTCTTTTATTGTTCATGGCCGTTTGCAGGTCAAAGTCCGAAACCACGTTCTTTTCGCGCAGCGTCTTTTTGCTGTCGTAGGTCAGTTTGGCCGTGTTCAAGGCCGCTTCGGCGGCTTTCACGTTGGCTTCCGCCGTGCGCAGGGCCGCGATGTAGGGCACCTGGTCGATGACGAACAGCAGCTGGTTTTCTTTCACGCGTTCGCCTTCCTGCACCGCCAATTTCGTCAGCGTACCGGAAATCTGCGGATATACATCTATATCCTGGCGGCCGCGGATGGAGGCCGAATAAGTGGCCGTACCCACGGCTTCCTCGGCCACGGCTACGATTGCGGGATATTCTTTCGGCCCCTGGGCGGGTTGTTTGCCCCGGTTGCAGGCCGCAGTTAGACTGCCGGCAAACAGCAACACGCCGGCATACAAAACCATTCTCGTCTTCATGTCTTTTGGAATCTCTTTGTCTTATCTAAAAACTCAATGCTATAATTTCTGGAATTTCGCCGTATGCATCGTGCCGTCCGTAGCCGTCAGCTTGACGATATACGCGCCTTTGCGCAGTTTGGCCACCGGCAGGCTCAGCGTTTCGCCGCCCTGTACGTTCAACGGCATCAGCCGGCGTCCGTGCAGGTCGTAGATACCGCCCGTAAAGGCGCCTTCCGGCAGGTTTTCCACATAGAGCGTGCCGTCGGTCGGGTTGGGGTAAACCGTCAAGGCTTCGGCCGTTTGCAGCCCTTCGTTCG